>JANNNO010000214.1:0-12680 GCA_031398585.1 Myxococcales bacterium
GCGGCGGCAACTCGAACGAGGAAGAGCTTGCCTGCGACTGCGACGTCGGCGGCAAGCCAGCGGGCCCTGGCGGCGAGAGCCTGCTGGCGCTGCTGGCGCTGGCCCTGGGGGCCGGGCGGCGGTCGCTTCGATGGGGGCGCAAAGCGCGCTGATCGAACTCCACCTCGTGGGGAGATCACATTCCGTACTTCGCGCGGACCAGGAGGGGCAGTCCGACGCGCTCGTCCCATTAGACGGCTTCAGCAGCCGGATTTCGTACGGCGTCTCGCTTGCACGAGACCTTCCTCGATGACCAACGTTGTGCGCCGAAAACGCGAAGGTGCGCTGGTACTTCCTGGCGTCGTGCTCGTACATGGCGGTCAATGGATGTGGAGCAACGCCCTGAACGTCGCGTGCGGTTGGCCGCCGAAAACCGCGAAGTTTCACGTTGAGAACGCGTCGATGTTCCTCCGCATGTACTCTGCGGGGGCAGCAGCCTGCACGCCCGGGGCGCCGGTGCCTGCGCCTGCCCTAAGGAAAGATCCTTGGGACCGTTCGCTTTATGTTTGGTGCCCGGAAAGCTCGAAGAGATGGCAGGTCGTTTCGGCGGGATGGGACGGAAGAATCGGAACCAGCGACGACGTGCTGAGTGACGACGAGGACTGAAAGCCTCTCGGACAAAACAGCGCCGCCCAACCCGCGCTGCAGCTCTTGTAAGCAGGTCAAGCAGGAAAGGCGAGGCCTGAACGAGGGGCGCTGGGCACACCGATTTTGTGGCGCTTGCAGGAAGAAGCGCAGGCAAATTCGCGCGATCGTGAGATTCATCGATCATCGCGATCGGCTCATCTCCGCGAGTCGAGATCGCCTGACGGCATCGACCGACGATGGCACGACCTTTCACGGGATCACCGCAGGTCCGCCATCCCACTCGCCATCGTCCATCGGACGCGTTGTCGTGCTGCCTGACGACCGGATCTGGGTGCACGTCGACACGACGCTGGTCCGATCCGAAGACAAAGGCGAACCTCTCGGGGATCGTCTCTACACAACGACGATCGCCGTCCTGCCGCCCCCGCCCACAATTCCTCCGGTCGCTGATAGGACCGTCGCCTGGGCGACGAATGACGAAGGCCTGCAACAGGGAGTCGTCTCCGCTTTCGCCGTCGATCGCGCGGGCCGACTCTACGCCGCGACGAATGGCGGTCTGTACCGCTTTGTACCGTAGGGGGCGAGTTACGGCGGGGGGGCGACCCTCAATCAGTCCGGGCGTTCGTCGCTAGCTTCCTGAGCAGCCCTTCATCGAAGGGGCCGTGGCCGCATGACGTGAGGATCGCGGGGCGGGAAGAGACGAGAATGGTGTCGCCCGCGATGACGATGCCCTGGACGCTGGTCTGGCAGGTCTTTCCGTCTGCGTTCGGTTGGGAGTTGGCGATCAGGGTGGCCGCGGCCGCGGCGCTGAAGGAGATGGATTGCACGGTGCCGGGTTCGGCGACGGCGAAGCGGCAGGGCCAGGGGACGCCGAGTTTGTAGTGGGACTTGCGGCCATTGCCCGCGACCGCGCGGACCGTGCAAGAGCCGGCTTCGTTGGCGAGCTCGAGTTTGGTGCCGGTGATGGTCGCGCGCTCAAGGCCTTCGCCCGCGTTCGGCGGCGTTCGGTTTTGGCAGGCGGCGGTCGTGGACGTGAGCGCGAGGGCCGCGAGGCCGACGCGAAGGAGGTGCGGGTGACGGATCACGGCTCGCACGGTATCGCGAGACCTCCGGAACGCCGACCGTGCCCCCCAATCGTAACCACGTTGAAACCGGCGCCGCTGACCGTCAGCGGCCACTCGGGCCGCTGGCCGCCGCGAGCTCACCGCTCGCCCAGTCGCGGAAGCTCTCTTGCTGTTCAGGCTCGCCGTGGTGAAGGGCGACGCGTTCGAGATCGGGCAGGGCGCGCAGCCAGGAGAGGAGCTCGGTTCGATCAGCGTGCGCTGACAGGCCGGTCAGCGTCTCGATGGTTGCCATCACGGCGACGTCCTCGCCGTCGAGGCGGATGCGGTCGCCGCGGCGGGCGCGCTGGATGGTGCGGCCGGGTGTGCCGCTGGCCTGGTAGCCGACGAAGAGCACGCAGGTCTCGGGGCGGGGCAGTAGCTCCTTGAGGTGGCCAACGATGCGCCCGCCGGTGCACATGCCGCTGCCCGCGATGATCAACGTCGGCTCCTTCAAGTCGCGTAGGCGAACGGAGTCTTGCGCGCGCCTCACGCCGTAAAGGCCCTGGAAATCGAACGGGTCGTCGCCTCGCTGAAGGCGGGTCGCTGCCTCGCGGTCGAAGAGATGGCGGGACTTCTGATAGAGCTCGGTGATGCGCAGCCCCAGCGGCGTGTCCACGGCGACCAGCATGTCGGGGACGCGGCGGGCTTCGACCAGCGCGTTCAGGTGATGCAGCAGCAGCTGCGTGCGCCCGATCGCGAAGGCGGGAACCAGAAGGTGGCCCCCATCGGCAACGGCGCGGCGGATCACCCGTTCCAGGTCGGCTTCGATATCGCCGTGGCCGGCGCCGTGGTCGCGTCCGCCGTATGTCGTCTCGAGCACCGCGAGGTCGACCGGCGGGCCAGGAGCCCATTGCGTGTTGAAGTCTCGCAAGATGGGCGTCCCCGGGCGGCCGAGATCGCCCGACACGACGATGCGGCTGCGCTCGGATCGCAGCTCGACGCTCGCGGATCCGAGGATGTGGCCGGCCTCGTGAAGCTTCACTTCCATCGCCGTGCCGGGCGGTGTCCACGCTTCGCCGTAACCGACTGGGCGAGCCAGCCTGGCTAGCCGCGCGACAAAGTCGTCGACCTCGCGAGGCGAGGCGCCCTGCAACCGCAGTCCATCGGCCAGCACCAGCCGCGCGATCTCGAGCGTCGCGGGCGTTCCGTAGATCGGCCCGGAGAACCCGCGGTCGAGGAGGCCCGGTAACGATCCGACGTGATCGTTGTGACCGTGGGTCAAGACGACCGCGTCGACGGCTGCCGCCTCGTCGGGCAGCCGCCACGAGAGCGCCTCGTCGCCCTGTGCGCATCCGCAATCCACGAGAATGGCGCGGCTGCCGGCGCGCACGCGGGTCATCGCGCCCGTGACGGCGCGGACGGCGCCCAGCAAGGTGACCGAGCCGTCCGTCAGAGGATGCTCCGCCGTGAGCGCAGTGATGAGGGGAGTCTTGGTTGCCATCGCGTGGCTGTCGCGACCTCGGCGCCGGGGGGCCGACTCAACGACGGTGATCCTATCGAATCCTATCTAACATTGTCGAGGAGAGGACAGGATAGGAACAGACAGCGCGGCGCCGAACCGGGTTCTCCGGGCTCGCGCGCGAAGCCGTTGCGGCGGCGGCTCGGTGCCGCGCCTGCCACCTTCCCGTCGCGAACGCCGCCACCGCGGCACCGTCCTTCACACGGCAGGCAGAAGTGGTGGCGCAACCTTCACCGAAGCCGTCGGCGATCTCCTTTATCAATCGGGTCATGGCTCACGATCGAACGAACCCGATCTCTTCCGCGAGCTCTCTCGCTGCAGACCGACGGACGCTGTTGCGCGCCGGCCTCGGTGGGCTCGCCGCTGCCACTGTCCTCCCTAGCTTCGCAGGCACGGCGCAGGCTCAGGGCAGTCGCCTCTTCACGCTCGGCGTGGCATCCGGGGATCCGACTTCGCATTCGGTCGTGTTGTGGACGCGCCTGGCGCCGGCTCCGCTCAACGGCGGGGGCATGGGACCCGCACCGGTCAAGATCACCTGGGAAGTGGCGACGGACTCGCAGTTTCGTCGCGTGGTTCGCTGCGGGCATGTCACTGCCCGGGCCGAGAGCGCGCATGCCGTGCATGTGACGGTGCAAGGGCTGTCGCCCGACCGCTGGTACTTCTATCGCTTTCGCGCCGGCCGTGAGGACAGTCCGATCGGGCGCACGAGGACATTCCCCAAGGCCAACGAGATGCCGCGCCGGCTGCGCTTCGGCCTCGTGTCGTGTCAGGACTACCAGAACGGCTTTTACAGCGCGTTTGCGGCTCTGGCGCGTGAGGACCTCGACTTCATCGTTCACGCGGGCGACTACATCTACGAAGACGGCCCGCGACCGCTTGCGCCCCGGCAGGTCACCGGCGGCGAGATCCTCACGGTCGCCGACTACCGCAATCGCTACGCAACCTATCGGCTCGATCCGGCGCTGCAGGCCGTACATGCCGCGTTCCCGTTCATCGCCACCTTCGACGACCACGAAGTCGACAACAACTACGCGGGAGTCGTGCCCGAGGATGCGCAGGACCCCGCAGCGTTTCTGGTTCGCCGCTCGAACGGCTATCGCGCGTACTACGAGCACCTGCCGCTGGCCGATACAGCGCGGCCCGACGGCGGCGGGATCGATCTTTACCGGCGCGCCAGCTTTGGTCGCCTGGCCGATCTGCATGTGCTCGACACGCGGCAGTTCCGCACCGATCAGCCGTGTGGTGATGGGCTCAAGCCGGCCTGCGCGGGCGTCAACGATCCCTCCGCCACCATGACCGGCACCGAGCAGGAGCAATGGCTCCTCCGCGGGCTCGGCGGTTCACGCGCGGTCTGGAACGTCATCGCCCAGCAGGTGATGATGATGAAGTGGGACATCGGACCGGCGATCGCCCCCGGGGTGCCCTTCTTCAACATGGACGCGTGGGATGGTTACGCGGCCGCCCGGCAGCGCATTCTCGGCTTCTTGGCGGAACGCGGGCCGGCGAACACGGTCGTGCTCACCGGCGACATTCATTCGGCGTGGGCGGCCGACTTGCTGGAAGACTTCGCCGATCCGGCCTCTGGCATTGTCGCCTCCGAATTCGTGACGACGTCCATTACCTCGGACTTCCCCGCCGCGTTCCTGCCCGCCGTCGCCGCAACGCTGCCCTCCAACCCGCACATCAAATACTTCGAGGGGGCCCAGCGCGGCTACCTACGCTTCGACGTCACCCCCAACACCTGGCGCGCCGACTTCCGCGGCGTCGCTTCGATCGCAACGCCGGTCTCGCCGGTCTCGACCCTGGCGTCATTCGTCATCCAGGCAGGACACGCCGGCGTCGTCCGCGCCTGAACGCGACGCTCACGAACAGCGGCCCGCAAGACGGGCGGGCCCCGTCCGGCCTTCCCACCGCTGTGCTAACCTGAACCGATGCCCCTGGCCGCGAGGCGCCATCAACACACGTTTGCCGAGTACCTCGAGCTCGAGGCGGCAAGCAACGTGAAGCACGAGTTCCTCGATGGGGAGATCTATGCGATGGCCGGCGGGACGCCCCGGCATGCGGCTTTGACTCTCGCGGTCGCTGCCAGCTTGTTCAACGGTCTTCGCGGCGGCATTTGCCGCGCATTCAGCTCGGACCTCCGTATCCGCGTTCTGGGTTCGGGCTTCGCTGCCTATCCCGATGTAACTGTGGTCTGTGGCCCCCTCGAACGAGATCCCGAGAGCGAATCGAGCGTCACGAATCCCAAGCTCCTCGTCGAGGTGCTGAGCACCAGCACACAGACTTTCGACATGGGCGAGAAGTTCGACCACTACCAGAAGATCTCTTCGTTGGCAGCGGTGCTCTACGTCTGGCAGGACGAGCCCCGGATGGAACTGCGCACGCGCACGCCCGAAGGCGACTGGCAGGCACGGACGTTCCGCTCTGGTGAAGTCGTGCCGCTCGATAGTCTGGGTTGCGCTCTGAACCTGAACGACATCTATCGAGACGCCGCCCCGGCGGTCTGAAGATCTCACACGCCGCCGAGGCACGGCGGGTCTACGGACACCGCACACTCGAAGCGCCGGCGACTCAGGTAACTACATTAGGGTGAAGGTCACTCGATTGACGATGCGAAGACAAGGGACTGTTGGGGCACTTGTTGGGCTTGGGGTGATGGGACTATCGGGGTGCATGGCGACGGCACCGTCGTTGTCAACGAACCCCCCGCAGGAGGCCGGAATCTTGATCGGCCGAATTGCGTTTCGACATGACGTTTCTCGCGTCGACACGGCCAAACTGGTCATAACCGCGCGGCCCCAGATGAAGGACTGGAACGTCGAGACAACGGTTGGCGAGGCGGGAGCCGGCTTTGCGGCGTCGCTGCCTGCCGGAGACTACTCCTTCGAGGAATGGGGCATTTTCGGCCCTCAGGGACATACGGGGGGAAATGATCCATTCCTGGCAGATCGCCGGACCAGTCTCCCGGGCTGGTTTTCCGTTTCTGCGGGCTCCGTGTCGTGCTTGGGGGAGATGTTCCCGATCGCTCTCGGACAAGAAAACCGTAGAACGACGCTCGCCTTCGATCTGAGCGCCTGTGAAAGTCTGGTTCGAGACGTTCGAAATCAGGTGCCCGCGGTGGCCTCCTGGCCAGTGAGGGAGGCATTGTCGGCGTCGATCAAGCCGTCAAATTCCTCGTCGGCTACGGCCGATCCGGCCGCCGCTGGGGATACTGAGCTTCTGGTGTCCGCTTGGCTGGGGCGTTCGTTCGTCCGCAACCGGCCGGGGATGGCCGACTACGTGGCAACCGCGATTGAACTTCCGGAGTCGATGCACGCTCGCCTCAAAGGCACCAAGGCCAGGATCTGCGTTTCCAGCGTTGGCAGCGTCTATCACGCGACTGTTCTTTCTCAGTCGGACGCCAGCTTGGCGACGACTGTCGAACAGGCGCTCAGGACGATTCCCTTCCAACCGCTCAAGATTGAGTCGCGCGCTCGACGTTTCTGCTTCGTGGACACGGTGATGGCTCGCAGTTCGCTTCCCAACATTCGCCGCTAAGTGTGCGAGGCGCTCCCCGCGGATCGCGTTGACGAATCAGGGTCGTCACCTTCGGTCGCGGCGAGTTTGCGGTCGTGTGGCGCGGTTGTCGTCGGGGCTCGGCTAGCGTCTTGGCCCATGACGATGTCGAACCGATCGCCGGGGTGGCTGCTGGGGACGTTTCTCACGACGGGCGTGGCCATGGGGTGTGGTGGCGAGCCGAACGAGGAAGTCGGCGATGATTCGTTCGAATCGCAGGAGCAGGCGCTTTCGTCGGGTAAGCCCCCGGCGGGGCCCCCGGTGCACAAGCTGACGGCGTGGGCGGCATTGCCGCAGACGGCACGGACGCCCGGGCCGACTTCGGGGCAATTCATTGCCGCCGCCAACGGTGTCGTGCCGCCATTCCTCAATGCGCAGCCGATTCCCGGATGGTCAGGCCTGCTCGCCAATGGCGACGGGACGTACATCGGGATGCCGGACAACGGCTTCGGCGCCAAGGGCAACTCGGCCGATTACGTGCTGGGGTACTACATTGTCAAGCCGACGTTCAAGGTCAAGGCCGACGGGACCGCGGCGCCGGGCCCGGTGGTGAACAAGAAGTTCGTCGCGTTCAACGACAAGCGCGGGTTGCTGAAAAACGGCGCCGGCGTGGACCTCACGATCACCGCCGACCGACCCAACTACTTCAGTGGCGCGGGCGCGGGAACCGACTCCGGCATCGCCGTCGACGCCAGCATCCGCAGCGGCCGCCTGCTCACGGGCTACGATTTCGACATCGAGTCGATCGCGCGCGCCAAGGACGGGACGTTCTGGGTCGGCGAAGAGTTCGGGCCCTACATCCTTCACTTCGACAAGGCTGGGACTCTGCTCGACGAGCCGGTGCCGCATCCTTACCTCAAGAGCCCGGCACATCCCGACGTCCTGGCGGGCACGGCGGTCGCGACCAACGGGTCGAGCCGCGGCTACGAGAGCCTCGCGTTCGACCACAAGACGCGCCTTCTCTATGCAGTCCCCGAGGCGGCGCCGATCGTCGATTCGTTGCGACCGGTGCCGGGCGACGAACGCGTGCTCGAGATCTTCGAGTTCGATCCGAGCAAGCGCGCCTACACCGGGCGGTCGTGGAAGTACCGCAAGGACGGCCCTGTTACCGCCAACAACATCGTCATCGGTGACATGACCAACCTCGGCAAGGACGTCTTCGTGCTGATCGAGCGCGACAGCCTTTTCGGGCCCGCCGCGATCGTGAAGCGCCTCTATCTCATCGACCTCAACGTGAAGGGTGCCGACGGCGTGCTCGAGAAGCGCCTGCTTATCGATCTGTTGAACATCGACGACCCGCGAGATATCGGCGGCCCTCTGCCGACCGTGCCTGCGGGCAAGTTCACCATGCCGTTCGATTCCATCGAGTGCGTCTTGCAACTGAGCAGCAAGACCCTGGCGGTCGCCATCGACACCAACTTCCCCGGCGAAGACGGCCGCGAAGAGGGCGTCCCCGACAGCACCGAGTTCATCAAGCTCGAGTGGAAGCACCCCGTCGCCACCTACGCGCCCCAAGCCGACTGCCGCTGACGCCGGCTGACGACAGAGGTAGGGCGCGTCCAACGCGATTTCGACGGCTCACGGCGAGATCTCGCTCAAGGTTCGCGGCCCTGACCCTCGGATTCGAGCGCAGCATGAACCGCATCCTTGTTGCCGAGATCGAGGACGCTCCCCATGGGCTTGCTTGTCCAGACGAATTCAGAGCGCCCGCCGGCTCCCTTCATGCGTTCGGACAGTGCGCCGGTCACCAGCTCGGACACCAACTGTCCGAGCGTTTTGCCCTCCTCGTTCTGCAGCCGGGTCAGCTCCCCCAGCAGAGGCTCGTCGAGGTCGAACGTGAGGCGCATCAATGAATGATGGAAGGCCTCTACGCCAGACGCAAACCGGCGACACCAAAGGGCCGTCTCTTGATGCGCGACGCCGGCTTTGCGCAGTGTCGTGTATGACCCAGGTTCTGGCCGGCCGCCTTCCCATGCATCCCCGTGTCAGATCCCGCGAATTGAACGCGAAGGCCTCACCGGAGCGATGGAGCTCCGAGGAGGATTCGATGAACTTCAGGGATCGGCTGATGGTCGTGTTGGGTCTGTTTGTGATGATGGCGCCTGGCTGTGACGGCGACCTCGTGGGGGACGGGGCGTCCGGCAATGCGGCGGCCCCTCTAAGTGGTGAGCGTTGTGAGGGCGGCGAGCCGCTGGCGAAAGTGAAATCGTCGGCGCCGAATCCGCAGGCGGCGCCGGAAAACGTGGTGGCCTGGGCCACCGGTCAACGCGCGACCATCAGCGACGACGGGCGGACGCTGACGATCTCGGCCAGCACGGCGGAGGTCGATGTCATCGGCCCCAAGGGACCCCGGCCGGGGACCGTCTGGGACTGCCGTTGCGGGGCGGGCGACTCGGGTTGCTACTGGGCGCAGGTCGACATGTACGCGGTCTGTTCCGGCTCGTGCGGCGGCCAGTCCTGCAGCGCAAAGTTGATCAACTGGCCCCGCGGTGGCGGTGGCATTCTCGAGACTGAGCCCTCCTCCTTCTAGGGTCGGTACACCGGAGAATGGCCGGCGGATCCTCCCGCCGGGGGCCATCTGCCGGGGAGGCTCGGCCGCATCGGGGGGTTCTGATAGGCTGTTCGGCGCAATGCGAACCGGTCACTTCCCGCCGAGCGCGTGGTGAGCCCACTCGCGCCGCTAGACGGAGCGGAGCCCCGCAAAGGCACGTCGCCGGCAGGCGCCCCCGCCCTCCCTTCGCCCATGGCCCGCGCGTCGATCGTCAGCGCCGTCATCGCGCTCTCCGTTGCCATCACCTGCCTCATGCGGCCTCTCTGGATGCGTTTTCCGGGCGGGGCGGGGTTGCTCGAGGACGACGGGTACTTCTACGCGCAGATTGCCTACAACCTCGGGCGACAGGGGATCTCGTCGTTCGATGGGGTGGGGCTCACCGATGGGTATCACCTGCTTTGGGGATGGTTGCTCGCTGCCATCTCCAAGGCCGCGGGGCTCTTCACGCCCGATCGTGAGGTGCATCTGGGCGCGATGATCGCGGGCTACCTCGTCCTGCTGCTCGCGATTGGGCTGGCGCATGCGCGGACCTGGCCTGGCCGGGCGGCCATCGTGGCTTTCGGGATGCTCTCCTCGGTTTTGAGCGAGGCGGCGCTGGTCGCATTTCTGCTGCTGACCTTTGTGCGGCTGGTGTTCGTTGGCGAAGCGGCACCCGCCACGACGCCGGCGGGGCCAGCGAAGCGCGCCGATGGATCGCAGGAGCAGGGCATGGGAGCGGGGGCGCGAGACGGGCCCGTGGTGCCGTTGGCCGTGGCGTTGCCGGGATACGTGGCGGTCGCGCTCCTCCCGCTGGCTCGCATCGACGCGGCGGCCATCGTCGGCGTGTTGCTCGTCGGCCTCGTGTCGCAAGGCCGCCGCCGAGAGGCTCTGGCGACGCTCGCGGCCCTGGCCGCTGGCGTCGCCAACCAATTGATCGCGATGAAGCTGACGGCTGGGCATTTCGTTAGCGTTGCGGCCCGCGCCAAGGCAGGTGGGGATGTCGGCTGGACGACTCACCTGCTGATCAACGCTGACAAATACCTCTGGGTCGCTCTTGTCGTCTGGACCGCCACGGCCGTTGTGCTGCTGTGGCGGATCCGTGCGGCGCGATCCTCTCGTCCCGGCGGACTGACTGCCGGCGACAGTGAGAAGCTGGGACAGTCGCAGAGCTGGGGGCGCTGGGCTTGGGTCTGCGCGGCGCTGGGTGGCTACTGGCTTCTGCATATCGTTGCCAATGGCAACGTGCGCTACTGGTATTACCTCCCCGGATTGATCGTGTGCGTGATCATCGTCGAGAGGGCGGCTGTGGGAAGGGCGCGGCGCCTTTTGGCCTGGTCAGCCCCGGCGATGTTGTTGGCGCTCGTGGCGGCCAAGGGGCACTACAACGTGAAGTACGCGCCCGAGATCACCTATGCGCGGCAGTTCGTGGCGCAGTTGAGCTCGCGCGTGCCGGCGGGCGAGCGCATCTACGTCGTCGACGGCGCGGGATTTCTCGGATACGCCTCGGGCCGCGCGGTGGTCGACGGCGACGGGCTCGTCAACACGCACGACTACCTCGACCGCTTGCGCGCGGGGCAGCTGCGTGGCTACCTGCACGAGCAGGGCATTCGCTACCTGGTGCTCAACCACTACCCCTCGCAAAGCCGGGTCCTGCTCGCCTATCACGGCATGGTTCTGCAGCGGGCCAACGTGCAGGCGCTGATGTTGCCGCCGCCGGGCCTGCGAAAGCTGGTCGCCTTCGGGCTCTATCGCATCGGCCGCACGCCTGCACCGGCGTCACCGTAGCCGCGCAAGTCTGATCCGTGCGATGCCCAGCTGCGGGTAAGGGACAGCCGCAGCGCGCGCTCAGCCGGGCGTCTTGGGACCGCGGGCCCTGCGTGCGGCGTTCAACTTGTCGCGCACCCACGGCAAACCAAAACGACCTACCACACGCGGCAACGCCGTCAGGCGGTCGCTCAGCAGCGGATGCAGGACCAGGTAGTCGAAGCCGCGAGAGCGCGCG
The DNA here is from genome assembly GCA_031398585.1 of Myxococcales bacterium. Taxonomy (GTDB): domain Bacteria; phylum Myxococcota_A; class Polyangia; order Fen-1088; family Fen-1088; genus JANNNO01. Next base: position 11,277 of record JANNNO010000214.1, read on the forward strand.
CGTTTGCGCCCGAGGCGTGGCGCCGTCTCGATCCACTGGTCAGCGAGCCGCCGGCGCAAACGCAGCGCGAACGAGCGGTCACCGAGGGCGCCCTCGCCCGACACGCCTCGCGCCAGCAGCGCATCCACGAACAGGGCCACTGGCAAGGTCATCGACGCCTGCCGGGCCCGCTCCCACACGACAGCCCAATCCACCGGGTGCTCGGCTGCAAAATTCGCCAGCAAGCGGTGGCAATCCTCGAGGTGTTTGTCGTCGAGGTCATAAAAGTGGTTGGCGTAGTGAGCCGCGCCGTAGAGGATCTGGTCAGCGGCGTCGAGCGACAGGATGGGACCGTCGACACTCGGCCACGCCTTGGCCCGGGTGATGACCGCCTCAGCGGCGAGCTGGTACCAGATCGGCTCGGTCAGCTCGCGGTGCAGATCGACCGAAAGCGATCCGGGCGGTGGCTCGAACGACCACTCCTTGTGGCCGAAGTAGCGCTCGTAGGACGGCGACGGGTGCGCGTAGCGTTTGAAACGCAGCTTCTCCAGCTCGGCCGCGAAAGCCTCGAAGGCGTCGGGCCGCACCAGCACGTCGATGTCGCTGCCGGTCCGTTCGCCGCGCCCGCCGTAAAGGACCGGGTCCGCCCATGCCGCTTTGAGATACAGCACGGGCGTTCCCACCCGACGACCGATGTCGTCGAGCTGCGCTCTTTGCGCCTTGATGAGCAGACTCTGAATCAGACCGGCGCCAAGCTCCGCGGACGGTACAGCGGGGGAACTCATCGTCAACCCTCCGCACCGCTGAGCCGCGCGCCGCCGCTCACTTGCCGGTCGCCTTCTTGACCTCGGCAATCAACGCGGGGATCGCCTGCTCCCAGTTCGCGACCAGGCCGTAATCGGCGACCTGGAAGATGGGTGCCTCGGGATCTTTGTTGATCGCAACGATGACCTTCGAGCCCTTCATGCCCGCCAGGTGCTGGATCGCGCCCGAGATGGCCACCGCGATGTAGAGCGCGGGCGCCACGACCTTGCCGGTCTGCCCGACCTGGAGGTCGTTGGGCACCATGCCCGCGTCGCACGCGGCACGGCTGGCTCCGAGCGCGCCACCGAAGAGATCCGTCAGCTGCTCGAGGATCTTGAAGTTCTCGCCCGCCTTCATGCCGCGGCCGCCGGAGACGACGACCTTGGCTTCGGTCAGATCGGGCCGCGCGCTCTTGGTCACGTGGATGCCGACGAACTCGGCGCCTTTGCTGTCGACGGTGCCCGCGCTGCCCGCTTCGATGGCGCCTGCGGCCGCTGCCGGCGTGGCGGGTGCGAAATCGGTCTGACGTACGGTCGCCAGGACGATCGGCGTCGTCACCTCGACCTCGGCCAGCGCGTTGCCCGCGTAGGTCGGGCGACGGAAGGTCTTTCCGCTCACCAC
>JANNNO010000218.1:0-25718 GCA_031398585.1 Myxococcales bacterium
GCTTGTGTGGCCGATAGCCGTACCAATTGATTCAGTGAAAGTGCCGTCGCAGTTGTTGACGTAAAGGAAGTCGTTCTCCTGAAAATCGTTGGCGACGAACAGGTCGGGACAGCCGTCCAGATTGAGGTCGCTTGCAACGACGCCCAGACCATAACCTTCCACGCCCCCATAGATGCCGGCCTTTTCGCTGACATCCACGAACCGCTTGCCGTCGTTCCTGAAGAAGCGATCCCCCGCTCGCGGGTGGCGCGGATAGCGCTGCGGGCGCGAGCTCGATCGCTGAAGGTCTCGGCCATATAGTTGTTGCAGCTGTCGACTTCGCGGTGCGGACGAGCGATGCACGTGCCCTTGTTGGCGACGTAGTACTCACAGTGCTTCTTGGCCGCGACCGAAGCGGGCGGCGACAGCTCCACGCAGCCGAGACCCGAGAGCTTGCGCAAGCTGTTGAGCGTCTCGGTCGCAGCGACCGCTTCGGGATCCATTCCCTCGGTCACGACTGGGCACCCACTGAGCGGCAACGAAGCCGTATCGGTGATGTCCGCCTCGAAGGGATCTTCACCCATTCCGCATCCCGTGACTCCCACCGTCCCCAACACCATCAGCGCCGCTGCCGTCAACTTCATCGAAAGGAGCCATCGGCGTTGCCCTCAGATAAGTTTAGTCTGTTAGCTTACGCTGTTTAACAGACGATAAGATGGGTGTCAGGCCCCGTTCTCCGCACAGCGGCCCGCTGGTAGCATGCGCGCCCATGCCGCACGCAAAGCCGCTGCTCACGACCCGCCGCTCTCTCCTCACGGCCGCCGCGTTGTTGCCGGCCACCCACATCGGTTCGAGGTGGGCGCGCGCTGCCGAGACCGCCAAGACGCCCGAAACCGTCAAATCGTTGACTGCGCCCTACCCCACCTTTGGCTCGATCGAGCGCGTGGATCCCGGCCTCGATGCGCTGATCGCCGCCGACGCCAAGATCGAAAAGCTCGCCGAAGGTTTCGACTGGGCGGAAGGGCCCGTCTGGGTGCCTTCCAAAAAGAAGGGTGGTGGCTATCTGCTCTTCTCTGACATTCCGCCCAACTCGATCTACCGCTGGGAGGAAGGCAAAGGCGTCTCACTCTTTTTGCGCCCCGCCGGCTATCACGGCGAGCGCAGCGACATGAAGGAGCCGGGCACCAACGGCCTCGCGCTCAACAAGAAGGGCGAGCTGGTGATGTGTCAGCACGGCAATCGTCGCATCGCCAAGCTGGCTTCACTGGCGAAACCGCACGGCAAACAGATCGCGCTGGCCGAAAAGTTCGACGGCAAACGCTTCAACTCGCCGAACGATCTCGTCTTCCATCCTTCGGGTGATCTCTTCTTCACCGATCCGCCCTATGGCCTCGCCAAGCAGATGGATGACAAGGAAAAGGAGATCCCCTTCCAAGGTGTCTATCGCCTCGATGGCAAAGGGCAGGTGCACCTGCTGCACTCGGATCTCGAGCGCCCCAACGGGATTGGCCTCTCACCCGATGGAAAGATTCTCTACGTCGCGAACTCGCACAAGCCGCGACCGATCATCATGGCCTTCGACGTGAAGGCCGACAGATCGCTGGAGAACGGGCGCATCTTCTTCAACGGCACGGATCTCATCGCGAAGTATCCCGATCGAAAGGGGAGCTTCGACGGTCTCGCGGTCGACAAGGGAGGCAACCTCTTCGCCACGGGTCCGGGCGGCGTCCTCGTCATCACGCCCGCGGGCAAACGCCTCGGCACGATCATGACCGGGCAGGCGACCGCCAACTGCAAGTTCGGCGGTGACGGCACCACGCTCTACATGACCGCCGACATGATCTTGGCGCGCGTACCGACCACCACGCGCGGCCTCGGTTTCTAGATCTCGCAGACGTTGGCGATCGAGCGACCGCGGGCCAATCGGACCCGCGGCGCCCGCCTCACTCACGCGCCGGCTTTGCCGAGCTCTTCTTCGACGATGCGCTTGACGGCAGCGGGGTCGAACTTCCCCTTCTGCGTCTTCATGATCTCGCCCATGACCTTGCCGGACTGACGGGGATCGGTGACACCGAGGCGAGCGAGAGTCTCCTTCACGGAAGCCCTCACCTCGTCGTCCGATGCGAGCGTCGGCAGGAAGCGCGCACAGAACGCGATCTCGAAGTCGAGAGCGGCGATGTTCTCGGCGCCCTTTTCGCCGAGCGCCACGTACTCCTCGCGCGATTTCTTCGCCTGCTTCTGATAGGCGCCGATCACTTCCAACCAGAGGCTGTCGTCGAGCGGGCCTTTGAACCCGGCCGACGTCCGTCGCTCCATTTGCTTGGTTTTGATCATGGCGATGACGTCCTTGGTGCGCTGGTCCTTGGCGCGCATCGCCTCTTTGAGCAGATCGGTAAGCTGGGACTCGATGGACATGGGGCGCGGAGTTTACTCCCACGACGCTATGCGATCGCTGCGAAAGCTCAACGGAAGCCGCACCCCAGCGCGAGATCCCGATCACGTGGCGACGAGGTGCAGCGGACAATCCTGGCTGGACCCCCAAGTTCTGGGCGGTATGCTCGAAAACGACAGGAGTTGCACATGGCAGACCAGACGAATCATCGGTTCGATGTCGAGTCGAAGCGCCGGGGAGCCGGCGGAACAGTCGCCGCTTCTCTGTTCGCTTTTTCCACGCTTGCCGTCATGGCGGCGTCAGCGTCCGCACAGTCGAACACGCCCGAGCCGGATCATGCCGTCGAGGCTGGCGACGGCCACGTGCATCCCGCCTATGCCGCCGTGCCCCCTCATGTCGAGGAGACGCCGGTCGTGGCAGGCAACGGCGCGGGTTACTGCTATGCGGGGCCGCACGCCACCGACACGCGGATCTCGGGCACGTCCCCCTGGGACGAGACGAAGGGGCGGCACATCCACACGTACCCGCCCTTCGACCTGCGCCTCTTCGCGCTTAGAGACGGCTGCTACCACTTCATCGGCGATCCGACCGACTTCGGTTACCGCGGCGATAGTTTTCATTACTACGGCGCTCACCCGGTGATGATCGATCACGGGGGAGGCTGGTGCTTCATGATCGGCGGTCACCGCCATTGGTGGCGCCCGTGGTCGCCCTACTTCATGGTCGCTGGGTCGTTCTATTACTGGCATGGCCCCTACGACCCCTTCTTCTGGCACCACTGGCCGTACTACGCCGTCTACTATCGGCATCACTATCCCCGTCACTACCGCGGCGGTCGATTCGCACGCGGCGGCTGGCATGGCGAGAGTCGCCAGCATGCGGTCGCCGGTCGGGTTGGCCCCGTGACGGCACCGCCGGTTTCGGCTCCAGCGGCCCTGGCGAGCGGACAGCCGGTCGGCGCTGCGGGCCAGCCGGTCAGCGGACGACCCGTACCGGGCCAGCCGATGGCCAGCGGGACTCAGAACGCCTGGTCGCAGCTCAATCAAGATCAACGGCGGGCCCTGAGAGACGTGACCGCCGCGGGTCAACAGCCTGGCTTCGACAACTCTGACTGGGCGCGGGCGGCGCGGGCCGCGCAGCTGCCGGCTCAGCCGTTTCCGCAGCAGCCTCCTGCCGCCTTCAACGGATCCGACTGGACGCGCGGCGCGCGGCAGAGTGCTCAGCCCGATTGGCCGGCGGCGGCGGATTGGGGCAGGTTTCGATCACCGACGCCGGCGGCCCCGTCGCGGGGCTTCGACAGCCGAGACTTCAGCGGCTTTCGCGCGGCGCCCTCACCGTCACCGTCGCGCAGCTTCGATCCGAGCTTCTTCCGCGGCAGCTCGGGGGGCGGGCAATCGCCCGGCGGAAACTGGGGCGGCGCCCGAGACGCTATGCGCGGCTTCCGGCGCAACTAAAGCTGCGGGGGCGTGTGCACCCGGCGCGCGAGCCGCTTTGGTGCCGCGAACGCAGCGGGTCCCCGCTCGCAGCGTGGTGTCGCGAGCGCACGGTGGGGGCGCTCGCCGGTTGGTGCCCCAGCGGCGCCGATCGTTTCGGTGCCTACGGCGCTAGTTGCACCCGTGCGGGAAGATGCACGGATCCTCGTAGCTGAACTGCAGGAAGCGATCGTAAGTGATCGCGCCGAAGAGGTTCACGGCGATCGATAGCACCAGGCAGATCTTGAACAACGGGCCAAGAGACCGCCCGCCAATCGCGATGAGCATGATGAGGTAGACGATGTAGTCGTTGCTGAAGCGGTACCCGAACTGCTGATAGCCCGACAGGTAGTAGAGCAGCGCCGGAATCGCCGCGCTGACGATGGCAATCCAGAGCGCCGGCGCCAGCGGGCTCGGTTCGCGCCGCCCAAAGAGCCACGCCAACGTCGGTGAGGTCACCAGCAGCGAGAGGCCGTGCCGGCTGTACTGAACGTACGGGAAGGCGGGCAAGAGCTTGGGCAGCAGAACCAGCGCGCAGGCGAGGTTGCGCGACAAGAAGTGATAGTTGAACAGGCCCCAGCGTTCGGCTCGCTCTTTCCAGCCGATGGCCAGGTACTGGTGGCCGAAGACCTCGAAGCGTTCGAACCGCGCGTAGTTGTTGAGAAAGAGGATCGCAAGCACGGTGGCAGCCGGCAGCGCGCATCGCCAGAGCCGCCCAAAGAGCCCCTCAGGTAGCCTTCGTCGCTCCTTGAGCGTGGCGAACAGGTGCCCCCAACCACCGCTGGCCCGCACCGCCTCCCAGATGAACAACGTCACGGTGAAGCCGAATGGCGTGCGCGTGGCGAAGCCGAGGCCGAGAAAAAGACCCGCGAGCCACGGCCTACGCGCATCGATCGAGGCCCAGACGTAACCGATGCACAGCGGAACGGCGACGACGTGGGCCGTGTACCAGACCTGCCCGATGACGGCGGCGGTAAAGTGCACCGTGCCGACACCGAACATGATGGTCAGCAGCAGGTCATCGGTGAGCGATCGCCGTGAGTATCCCTGCTTGACGAGAAAGCGCAGCAGCAGGAAGAGCAGGACCGGATTGAACGCGCCGAGGATGATACCGAAGACGACGTCGTTGAAAGCCAGCCCCGCCACCGCCACGAAGGGCATCATCAGCACCGCGGGAAACGGTGGAAACGAGACATAGCGCTGGGCCGATCTCGAGGTGATCTCCTCCGACGTGATCGTCTCGTTGCCGCCCTTGGCGAAGTAGAAGCGATCTTGCGGGCCGGTCGATCCCCACTTTCCGCGCACGGTGCGACCGTCAGTCAGCGTCAGCACCTCGACGCGCGCCCAGTCGTTCTCGTTGGGCGGATCACCCGCCAGGCCGAGGCGGCCGTGCAACCAAGCTTCCGCCTGGTAGACGAAATGGTTGTAGGGCGAGTGCCGTTTCACGCGGCCGCCGGAGGCACCGAAGTACGCCGCCAAAAACAGCAGGTAAAGAACGACCAGACCCCAGCGGGTGGAGAACAGCTTGTCGATGCGCGCGGTGAAGTTCATGGCGGTGGCAAGCCCCAGCGGCGGTAAGCGGAGACCAGCGGAACGCCCTCGCGCGTGCGTACGTACGCCGGTGAAGTGGTGCCGTAAGCCTCCCAGAAGAGCGCCTCGTAGACCGAGAAATGGCGTTCGTGGATGAGAAGTCCGATGTCCGACAGGCGCACGCGATCCTCGCCGACGCCGACGTCGCCAAGCCCTGCAGGGATGCGCCCGTCGCGCACGTAATAGGGGATCGCCTCGGGAAAGACGTCGTGCCAGTAGGTGGCGCGACTCGGTGGCACGTTCCGAGCGAACCAATCCAGCATCGGCAGCACGGAATAGCCCCAGAACTGGCGATTCATGCCCAGTGAGGCGCCTCCTGCGAACCCACCCGCGAGGAGGTTGTAGTGCGAGAGGCCATCGGGATGCGATCGGCGTGTCTCGATCACCGCCGGCAGGCAGACGATGGCCGCCAGCGCAATCGGCAGCGCACGCACGGGCGCCAGTCGCGGCACCGCGCGCAGCTGTTGCGCCAGCCACTGCAGACCGATGCCCGCCACAATGGCCAGGTAGGGCATGGCAGGCATGAAGTGCTTCACGCCACCGAAGATCGGCGTCTGCGGCAGCGCGATCACCGCCATCGGCCCCAAGATCTGCACGAAGAAGAATGCGCCCGCCGCGCGATCGACGTCGGCCGCAGGCTCCCGCCAATCCGCCCGTCGCGGCGGCTCCGGGATAGGGTCGGGAGAGAGCACGTCGGCAGACTCAGTCGATCGCCGTCGCACGCGGCGCAAGAGCAGACCAGCGCCGATCAACGCCAACGCCAGGGTCGTCGCTGGCACCGTCACAGCTGTCGACACGAATGGGAAGGTCATGCGCAAGAGCTGGCGATCGAGCTCCTGCGGGGGGTTGTTCCAGTTGTAGCCGAGGTACTCGAAGTTGTAGTGCTCGTGCTGGACGTGGCGCTGAACGTACCAGCGCGTGTGACCGATCGGATCGACCCAGAGCAACGGCCAGTGCGCGAAGAAGACCAGCGGCCCCAGCAGCGCCATCGCCAGCAGCGGCCCCGGCAGCGGAGGCAGCCGCCGCGGGCGCCGCAACAGATCGCGACGGCGCATGAAGAGGTAGTGCCCGGTCAGGAAGATCGGCATCAGCCAGGCGTTGTGTTTCACGCCAAGGGCTATGCCGAAGACCAGGCCCGCGATGATCGACCAGCGCAGTCGTGGGCGGGATTTGCCGTCGCGCCCCACCACGCGCCCCGGACGCAGAGCGCGCCAGTACGCATAGCCGACGGCAATCGCCATCACGGTGATTGGGGTATCGAACGCGGAGATCTGCGCGTGGAAAAACAGATGTGGCTGCGCGATGAAAAGCACCCCGGCCACCGTGGCGGCCGTGCGCGGTACGAACTCGCGCGCGAAGAAGAAGACCAGCACCACGCCGAGCGCGGCCATCAAGATTGCCGGCAAGCGGAACGCGGTGGACTCTCGCTCGAACAGCGGCAGCGTCACGTGGCGGCCGGCGACCGGGACCAGGTGGTGTGCGCGCTCCTCCACGCATTCGCAGCGGTGAAAGGCCCGCCAGGACAGGCCGTACAGCACTTTCATGATCACCGGGTGCTCACGGTTGTCCCACCAGTGATCCCGGATCCCGGCGCGCGTGAACGAATCGCCCGGGCGCCCCGCTTTGATGTTGGTGCCGAGCTGCTCGAACCACGTCCAGGACCGTTCGGCGGCGCGAAAATACTGAATCTCGTCGCGTCCTAACCCCTGTCGCCCTTCCACGGCCAGCAACGAGCCCGTGGTCACGACGAAAAGCGCCAGGGCGACGGCCACCTCGCCGCGGCGTCGCCACCAGCTCACGCGATCTCGCCCCTGCACTTCGCGTTCGTCCTGCCCCGAGATCATCGCCCTCTCGCCTCCGCGGCCCAACCAAAGTGGCGCGAGAAGGGATTCACCGACGTGATCTCGAAGCGGACCGTGCCGGTCTTGCCGGCCCAGCGGCTCGTGTCGAAGCGCTGAACCTGCCAGCCGGATCGGTTGCCACTCTCGAGGCGACCGACCTCGCTGCCATCGACGAGAGCGCGAAGCACGACCGAGCCGTTGGCGACCTTGCGCAGCCAGGCGTTGTGCAGCCCGCCGGCGACCGCAAGCTCGCGACCGAGGGGCACGTTGGGATACGTCACCGCGACTGTCGCATTCGCAATCGGCTGCGCGTAGAGCGCCTGGCGTGGCTGGTTCCCGATCTCGAGTACGGCGCTGCGAACGAAGTTGTAGCCGATGCCCGGGCACTGGTGCTGGACGGACTGTCGTTCGCAGATCACCGGAGGCTGCCCACTCTCTTCCCGAGTGACCGTGGCGTCCGCCCAGCGTGCCGTGAAGTCGTAAGTCAGCGCCGCCGCGGTCCGTTCAGCCAACCGTACGCGCAGCCGCCCGAAGCGTCGTTCATCGGCGATGCGCGCGTCTTGCAGCTCGGGCGCATCGGCGCCCCGTTGTGAGATCTCCCAGATGCGCGCGAACCGGCCGTGATCGATGCGACCTGCAATCGGCGCAGGCAGGTGCGCGCCCAGGTGTAGACGCAGGACCGGATCGGCCCAATCCGGCGCTGTCACGACGAGATCGCCTTCACGAAAGCCCGCGTTGACGTGCGCGGCCGCGGCCCGCCAGTCGGCGTCGGTAGGCGCCAGTCGCGGAGAGACCATCGCCACCCCGGCCTCGACGAGAGCGAGCAGGACGATGAGACCGGCGAGCGCCAGACCTGGCTGGATCTTCAGCCGCGAAGGGGCTGGGAACGTGGTGTCGGGAGGGGGTTGCAAAAGTCGCCGGGAGCGTACCCCAGCCGGGGGCAAGGGCAAAGGACGGGCAACCCGGGTTGAAAGGCGTTTGCCGCCGTGGCCGTCCTGGGATCGCCGCCAGCGCGACGCTAGGGCGGCGCTCGTCGCCTAGGGCGGCGCTCGCCGCCTAGGGCGGGGAGACATTCGGGCAGCCGAAGATCATCTGCGGCTGCACGTTCGGGTTCTGGCGCAGCTTCGTGCAGGCCTCGCCGTAGATTCGCAGCGTCTTGATCTCACCGGTCGTTGGGGGGACGCGAACGTCGGGACCGTAATCCCAGCCCTCGGTATGCGTAGAGTCACGAGGGACTCTAACCCCCATGATGTTCATGGCGACGTTCTGCGGACTGGGCGGTGCATTGACCGAGAAGAGACACGAGCTGAGGCGATCCGCGATCGTATCGAGCGCATTCATCATCTGGGTCTTGTTCTGTGCGACCAGGTAGCGGGTCGCAAACGGGTTCGGCTCACGCCCGTTGGCTGCCAGCTCGTTGAGCAGATCGTGCGCCGGCGTCCCCGGCAGGGCGGTGCCGATCACGAACGTCCAGATGTGCTGCGACGAGGCCGCCACGCTGATGGAAGTGATGGCCGCATTGGACGCCTCGGGACTCGTCGGGCAGCCGGCGTGGCCATTGGAAGCCAGCACCATGAAGCGTGGCAACGCCCCACGGGTGAAAGCGCGCGCGGCGGTCGAGATGCCTTGGAACAGAGGAGATCCCTCCGGGCCGGTGATGGGCTGACTGCCGCGGATGCGCGTGATCACGTCGTTGAACTTACCGACACCGACCGGCACCTCGGCCCCGTCATCGACCATCGAGCAGGCTGCCGCGCTGGGATACAGCTTGAGGCCCCAAGCAGCCGAGGCCCGGTTGGACAGGACCGTCGCCACACCTTCGGTCATCTCGATCCAACGCGACTGCATGCCGCCGGTGGCGGGCTTGCTCATCGCCGAGGAGCGATCGAAGACCAGCATGATCTCGGGCGCAATCTTCTGGGCCCAGTGCGAGCCGAAGTTGCAACCGTTGAGCGAAGGCGGCCGATCGGGCGGCGCCACATCCATCGACCCCATCTGCACCGGGGCCGTGTCTTTGACGCCCGCATCCACCGGGGGCATCGGCTCGGGTTCGGGACCCGGCGGCGGTTCCGGATCGGGTTTGGCCGGGTCGGTGGCGATGGGAGGAGGCTGCAGACCGCCTCTGTCCGCCTCGCAACCCATGGCGCCCCAGAGGCACGCGATCAGCAGCCCGCCGAAGGCCCCGAGAGGGGACCGGCGGCCGTCAGAGCCGGCGCGGCCGACTCTCTTCAGGATACCTGGCGTCGAGCTCGACCCAACTCGCGGTAAGGCGAGCGCACGCAGCCGGAGCGAACGCAGAGCAACGGCCAGATTCATTAAGCGACTCCCGGATAGATTTTCGCCGCCGGTTTCGCGAAGTTGTTTCCGACCGCGAAAAAAATCGTTTCCGCAGGCTATCACGGGCACAGACGCGCGCCAGGACAGTTTCGCCCGCGGAACCTCCCGCTGGGGGTCGAACACTCGTCACCGGGCGGGAAGCAGGTGCAACCCCCGGCTCTATCTGGCTTATCGGATATCTGATCTCTTATCTAACCTTGCCGCGCGCCGCGACACGGAAGGTCCCTTCGACCTTGCCCTGCCGCCCGTAATAGATCTCGTCGTGCATGTTGACGGTCGTGCAGACGTGACTGGGGACGACCCAGACCTTCTCGCCGATCTTGGCCGCCGAGCCGTTCTTCACGTAGCCGTGCTCCTCGTTCATCTTCACCATCGTCCACTCGGGACGGTCGGGAAAGATGCCGTGGGTGCCGACGCCGACCGTGGCGTCGCCGGAAAAAGTCTTCGTCCCCCCGTCGACCACGCACTGCCCTTTGACCGCCGTGCTGACGACAGTGACCAGGACGCGTAGCGCGCACTCGTCGAGCCCGGCGAGCTTGTTGGCCACGCAGCTGGCGTCGTTGAAGACGTAGGTGCCCGGGCGAATCTCCGTCGTGGCGGGAATGAGGGGCGTCTTCCCGGCGCCCGGGGTCGATCCTCCCGAGACGATCGGCACGTCGAAGCCGGCTGCCTTCAAAGCGGCGATGTGCCCGTCGATGATCAGCCGGGCCTTTTCGAAGCCCGCCTCATCGATCCAAGACGGCCAGTAGAACAGACCGCGGAACTCGGAACAGGCGCGCGCGATGGCGACCACCTGCTCGGGCGTCTCGACGCCGCAGCGACCAGCGCCGACGTCAACCTCGGCCATGGCGCCCACGCCCGGCAGGCTGCTAGCGGCCTCGACCGAGTCGACCACCACGGTCACGCGACGCTTTTTGCCGAGCTCGCGCAAGCGGGCGAGCTTGTCGGCCATGATCGGATAAGCGACCAGCACGTCCTCGCCCGGCAGGACCTCGGCCTCACCCAGCTTCGCGACGGTGATGCCGATGGCGCCCGCGTCGAGCTGCATCTGCGCGATCTCGACGATCTTGTGAGTCTTGGTGTGGGGACGCAGACCGACGCCCCAGGCGCGACAGCGGTCCTGCATCTTCTTGATGTTGTGCTCGAGCACGTCGAGGTCGACGTAGACCGAGGGCGTCTCGAGATCGAAGGCGTTCATCGGCGTGCGATGCATTCGATCTCGACGGCAATGCCGCCAGGGAGCGCGCCGGCCTGAATGGTCGTGCGTGCGGGATAGGGCGCCGTGAAGTAGGTCGAGTAGACCGCGTTCATCGCCTGGAAGTCCTTGATGTCACCGAGGTAGACGTTGCACTTGACGATCTTGTCGAAGGACGAACCTGCCGCCTCGAGCACCGCTTTGAGGTTGTCGAGCGTGCGGCGCGTCTGCGAGGCGACGTCGCCGAGGTCGAGCTGGCCGGTGATCGGGTTTCCCGGCCCCTGGCCGGCGCAAAAAATGAAGTCACCCTCGACCACGGCCTGCGAATACGGACCGACGGGTTTGGGCGCGTTCTGCGTGGTGACGGCTGTGCGCATGAGGCCGGCGATAATAACGCTTTCACCCCGCGCAAGGGTGCCATTCGAGTCGATTCGACGGTGTTATCCGCGCAGCGAAACCACGCTGACCCCATCGCCACCCTCCCCGGGGCCGCCCGGGCGATAGCGCGCAACGTAGCCCGAGGTCGCCAGGTACTCGCGGACGGCTTTGCGGAGGGCCCCCGTCCCGTGCCCATGGATGACGAAAACGGTGTCTGCGCCGGATAGCGCCGCCTGGTCGAGATACGCCTCGACCTCGTGCAGGGCCTCGTCGGCCCGGCGGCCTCGCACGTCGACGGAATTGCTGCGCGTCTGCACGGTCAGCGGCACTTCCGGCTCGGCGTCGTGGGTGACAACCGCGCTCGCCTTCTTGACCGGCTGCTTGGGCCACGACTTGGCTCTCGCCTTGCCGTCGGAGGCAACGCCGAGCGCGCGGTTGGCCAGGGCTTCGCGCAGTTTATCGACATCGAGCGACGGCCCCGTTGCAGGCGGTAGACCGACGACTGCGGCCTCGGCGGCCTTTTCCAGCTTCTCGCGCGCGGCGACGGCTGCCGACAGACTCTTTTTCTCCCGCGCCTCTTTGACCACCTCGCGGAGGGCCTCGCGCGCGTCGCGGACCGCGCGATCGATGACCTCGCGACTCGACCGCGCCAGCTGCCGCTCGCGCTCCGTGAGTGACTCGGCAGCGGCCTGCTCAGCCGCGATCCGCTCCTCGAGATCCAGCCGCGCGCCTTCCAGCGCAGCCTGGGCAGCAGCGAGGGTCGCCTCGCGCGCCTCGAGATCACGGAGTACCTCTTCGAGACCGAGGCTACCGGCACCGACCAGCTCGCGCGCCCTATCGAGCACGGTCTGCGGCAATCCCATACGGGCGGCGATGTCGAGCGCGTAAGAGCGGCCGGGCAGCCCGTCACGCAGCCGGAACGTCGGGCGCAAACCGACGATGTCGTATTCCATGCCGGCGTTGCGGAAGGCCTCGTTGCCTTCGGTGAGCCCCTTGAGGCTGTCGTAGTGAGTGGTCGTGATGACCAGCGCCTGTGTGTCAGCGAGTGCTTCCAGCGTCGCGCGCGCAAGAGCCGCTCCCTGTTCGGGGTGCGTGCCGGCCATCAGCTCGTCGCAGAGCACGAGCACGCTGACACCGGCGGCTTGGGCGGCGCCGAGGATGCGACCGACGTTGGCGAGGTGGGCCGAAAAGGTCGACAGATCCCCCAGCACAGACTGCTGATCGCCGATGTCGGCCAGCACCTGATCGAAAAAACCGATGCGCCCGCCTCGCGCAGCGGGAACCAGCAGACCGGCCCGGGCCAGCAGCGCTGCGAGCCCGACCGCCTTGAGAAGGACGGTCTTGCCACCGGCGTTGGGGCCGCTGATGACGAGGATGCGTGCGGTGCTGCGCGGCGGGACGGGACCGAGCGCGATGTCGTTGGCGACCACTTTGGTGGTGGGTTTGCGCCCGCCAGCGGTCATTGTCGCGCGCAACGCCAGCAGCGGATGGCGGAGCTCGCCGAGATCGACGACCGGGTCGTCAACGATCTCCACCGGCACGGCGGACAGAGCGTCGCCGAGGCGTGCCGCCGCGAAGACCACATCGAGGCGCGTGAGGATCTCGCGATCTTCCCGCAAGGCGGGCGCCGCGCCCGCGATCAGCGCGGCCAGCTCTTCGAGGATACGGCGGCTCTCGCGACGAATCTCGATCTCGGCGACCTTGAGTCGGTTGTTGAGCTCGACGATGCGGGTCGGCTCGACGAAGACGGTCTCACCGGAGCCCGACGTGTCGTGCACGATGCCGAGGCCCATCGATTTGAAGGACGCACGCAGCGGAAGCACGAAGCGGTCTTCTCGCAGCGTCACATACTCGTCTTGCAGGTAAGGAGCGTAGTCCTCCGACCGCATGACTTTTTCAGCTTCGTCGCGCGCCCTCACCGCGATCTGATCGCGCTCACGACGAAGGCGAAAGAGCTCGGGTGAGGCGCTGTCGCGCAACTCGCCAGCAGCGTCGAAAGTGTGAAGCGCGTGGAAGACCAGCTCCTCTTGCGAGGAGAGGCCGCCGGCGATCTCGGTCAGGCGCGGCGTCGAACGCTCTTTTTCTCCCAGTTGGGCGAAGCGTCGGCGCACGCCGACCGCGACTTCGCACTGGGCCGCTACCTGCTTGAGCTCCTCGGCGGACAAGGGCACGCCCTTTTCCACGGCGTCGAGGTGAGCCTCGATCTCGGGAAATGACAGCGAAGGCAGCGGCTCGTTGGCTGCGATCAACGATGCCGCTTCGGCCACCTCGGCCATGCGGGTGGTCGCCTCCTCGCGCGATGAGCAGAGCGGCAGGCGGCTGCAAAAAGCCCGTCCGCGCTCGGACTGCGCCAGTGTCCCCAGCCGCTCCAGCAGCTCGGGCCAGTCGAGGAAGTCGAGATCGGCGGCGCTGATGTCAGGCGATGAGGTCACGATCGGGCGTTTTCATAGCGCCTCCCGCGGGTGAGCGCCAGACGTGCTGCCATGGCGGCGCCCGCGAAGAGCGCCTGGAGACGCCGCCGTCGCCGCTCGCTAGCGGTTGCGGGCGCGGCCCGAGCGTCCGCTGGCGCGACCCTTTTCGGGTTCGAGCTTCACGTCTACGTCGCTAATGCCCTCTTCCGCCTTCACGTCGTGAGTGACAGCGACGAAGCCTGGGCGAACGAAGCGAAGCGAGACCTCGAGGCCAGTGGGAAGCTCGAGGCGCAAAGGCGTGGTACCGAGCCGTTGCCCTGACTGATCGAAGACCTCGGCGCCGGTCGGCTGCGTGCGAACGTTGAGTGCGATAGACACGGGCGGAGCGGGCTTGGCCGGCGGCCCTTCGGCGGAAGCCTGAGCGACTTCCAGCCGGCCACGGCGCCCCGATTGCACCGCAACCAGCGTCAACAGACCGAGCGCGGCCGCAGCGGCGCCGGCCATGGCGACATGACGCCGGTGGCGCGCCCAAGGCGACGGCGACGCAGGTGGCCGGGCAGGCCCCCGTGCGCTCACCTCGACCGCGGGCATCTCGACCAGGCTCGATCCCGTCGGACCGTCCCACGCGCGCCAATTCTCGAAGGCGCCCGAACGATCGAATTCGACGCCGACCGCGGTGCAGAGCTCCCGAGCGAGATCCATCGCCGACTGCGGCCGATCTTTGGGCGACTTGGCCAGGCAGCGCAGGACCACCTGCTCGAGCGCGGGAGGGATTTGCGGGTTCAGCGAGCGCGGTGCAACCGGCGCTTCGCGAACCTGTTTGATCATCACATCGCCGGGCGAAGCACCATGGAACACGGTCCGCCCGGTCAACATCTCGAACGCGATACAGCCCACGGCGTAGACGTCCGTGCGACCGTCGACGTGAATGGCCCGCGCCTGTTCCGGCGCCATGTATTCGGGCGTGCCGAGTGCAATCCCGTCGCGAGTCAGCTTGCCTTCGGGTCGTTCCAGCTTGGCGACACCGAAGTCGAGCAACTTGACGAAGTCGTTCTGCGAATCGCGCGCGAGGAGAAAGACGTTCTCGGGTTTGAGATCGCGATGGACGATCTTGCGGGCGTGGGTCGCCTGGAGCGCTCCGCAGACCTGCTCGAGGATGTTGACCACCCGAAGAGGCTGTAGACAGCCCGTCGGCTGCGCACCGAGCATCGTGCGCAGATCCATGCCGCGCAGGAGCTCGAGCACCATGTAGACGTCTTCGCCGTCGCCCGAAAAATCATAGACCTCGACGACGTTGGGATGTCGGATCGAGTTGACGGCCCGGGCCTCCGTGAAGAAGCGACTGACCGAGACGACTTCACTGCGCAGCGACTGGTGAAGCAGCTTCACTGCGACAGCGCGGCCGATCTTTTCGTTGATCGCGCGATAGACCGCGCCCATGCCACCCACCGCGAGTCGTTCGATCAGGCGATACGGCCCGAGGTAATCCACGCCCGGCTGTGGACGATCGAGCGCGACGTGATCCGCCGGGCACTCGTCGACAGTCGACTCGTACCGATAGCCGCAGATGTGGCAGCGGCGATTGAGAAGGGGGCGGGTGGTTGACACGGGACTGCTTGGGGCCAAGGACGTCTCTTCCAATCGGCGGACGCCAGCTGGTGCTGTACCCCTTTGTGACTGGCCGCTGCGACGCTGAACGTCGGGCACATCGTGTTGGCATTACAGCGAGTTGCGTTTTTTTTTGGCCGCGTGCGAAAGCGACGGTCAAACTGAATGCTCTGCATGGGCGAGACGCACCAACGTGTGCGCACGCTGGGTCAGCGTCTCGGCTGGCGTTCGCGTGCGTCGAGTTCGACTGTGGCGAATTTCACGCGGACATTCGCGGGCCTCGGCCTCGTGATGAGCGTCGCCTATGGCGTGACGCCGGCCGCGCTGGCGACACCCGTTACGCTGGCGCCCGCCTCCCAGGCCAGGGCCAATGCGCTCGCTACCACGATGAATTGGGGTCCCGTCCAGCCCGGCGCTATTTCACCGATCGCGCCTACATCCACCGAGGATCTGTCGACGTCGGCGCCCGCCGCCACACCGACGCTGCCCGCCATTGGCCTCGGTGCCGACGCAGGGCTACCCGATGGCTTCATCGCGTCGCTGGTGCTGCGGCCTGCCAGCATCGTCCGGCTCTCCCTCGGCGCGGGAACGAACACCTCGAGCCCAGGATTTCGGGCCGGCGTCACTCTCTTGCCGCTCGGCTGGGGGCCCTCGCTGTCGATCGAAGGTGGCCACTACATGGCCGGCGGTGCCGACGGACTGGTCAAGACTCTCTTTGGAGGGATCGGAAAGTTCGCCAGCTACGTCGGCAAGGTCGACTACTCGTTCGCCAACGCACACGCGGGGTTGGACTTCGGCCGCGAGCATTTCACCTTTTTCGTACACGGCGGGCTCTCCTACGTGAAGGCCACGCTGAGTGACGTCGTCGTGCCGATCGAGATGAACGCTCGGACAGACGCCCCGGCGATGAGCACCTTGCGCTTCAGGGAAGATCCGGTTCTACGGATGTGGACCCCGTCCGTGAAGCTCGGTCTGATCGTCTACCTGCAGTGAACCTCTTGATGCGAAGCACGCTCATCACCGGCGCCGCCGTTCTGGCAACCCGCCTCGGCGCCCTCGGCGTGCCGGTTGTCGCCCTCATCACGGCGAGCGCCGCGGGCGGCTGTGTGATCGCTGCCGAAGCAGAGCTGCCCGACGTCGAGGTCACCAACCACGGCATCGCCATCCCCGCTGCACCGGCCGAGGCCGACGGGAACGAGGTCAGCTTGAGCGTGAGCTATCGGCAAAAGCCAAACCGCGCGGGCTTGCCGAAGGATGCTTTCGAGAGCGTCCGCATCCTCTCGGTGCGCGTCGGTGCGAGCACGGGCCTGGCTGATCTCAACTTCCTCCGAGCGCTTCGCATCACGGCGACGACCAAGGAGAACGAAGCGGCCGGCCGCGCGCCGATCGAGATCGCGCGCTACTCCCGGCCCGCCAAACCGGCGACGGGCACAGCGCTCGAGATGCCTTCCAACCCGCCCCCCGACGTCACCGCCCTCTGGAAGTCGAGCGAGGTGATCTTCACCTTGGACGTCACAGGGCAGTTGCCGACCGTCGCATGGACCGCCGACGTCGCCCTTCGGGTCGGCGCCACGCTGGTCTACTAGTATCGGTCGTCAGTAGATGGCGAGGCCGCCCGAAATGGCCCTCGCACTCGACCAATCGCCGGGACTCTTGCGGATGACGCTCCAATCGAAGCGAGCCGTGAGAGCCAGCCGCGTGGTGAGCGCGATCTCGAGGATCGGGCCTCCGCCGAACGTCGGAATGCCCCAGATCGGGTCGGGGCCGTCGTCATTGGTGGTGACGGCGGAGCCACCGTGAACCGTCGCACCGAGATGAATGCGCCAAAAGTTGATCGGGAAAGCCTGCGCCTCGAGCGTCACCGCGTGCCGAGCAAAGCCGTCTTCGCCGCCGGCTCCCGCCAGTGAGACCCCACCCAGTAGGCCAAGGCGGTGATGAGGGAAGTAGCCGAACTGGACGTGGGAAGCGATGCCGAGCGGCTCGCTGCCGGCGACCCGTGTCTCGAGACTGCCCACATCGACCTTGAACGCGAACCCCTTGCGATTGAGGGGAGCGCGCTCGACGCGGACGAGACCGAAGCCTTCGTCATCGCGAAGGACTGCGCGTTCGGTCCCCGTGAGGTCCGCCATCGTGAGCTGCGAGATGGGTACGGGACGCTCTCCGCCTTTGGGGTCTTGCAGATAGAGCAGCTGCCCCGGTGCGGCCGAGACATCACCGTCGAAGCGCATGCCTTCGGTGAGGGCGGCGCCCACCGCGGCCATTGAGGCGACCACGATCGCGATGACCGCGTAGGTGAGCATCTCCTCTTTGGAGCCGCTGTTGTTCTTGACCGACGCGCCTCCGATCGGCGAGCCACTGGAGGGCGCGGGAGCCGGCACGCCGGCGGGCGGCGTTGGGGCAACGGGAGCCCCTACGGAAGGACCTGCAATCTGCGCCGTCGGTCCGAGCGGGCCGGCGACAACCGGCGGGCGAGGACCGCCGCCACCGCCGCCGCCGTGAAAGACGCCTCCGACGAAAACGTGGCTGTGGTGATGCTCGGTGGCAACGCCGCGGTTGGTGTAGACCGGGCCCCCGCCGCCCTGAGCTGCCGGCGGGGGCGCCTCGGGATCGAGGGCGGGTGCCCGTCGGATGCCGATGTCTTGAACCGCGCGCACCCGCTGTCCACGGGTCTCGGGAGGCTGGCTCGCGAGGCGCGTGAGCTCGTCGCGCGGCACGACGTACTCGTGAGAGAGACAGCCGCTGGCGTAGATGGCGATGAGCCCTAAGGCCAGAATCCGTAGAGCGATGGGGCGACGACGAGAGGACACGAGCAGGTCCACAGCATGCCCCATGCCGGAAGGCGACGTCGTGATTTCCGTGACTTGGGTCTCGTACGCGAATCGGCATGCCCCCGAATGTGAAAATTCGCGTGCCTCAGGTTCACACTCGCGTTGCATTATGAATCTCCAACGTGATGTTCTAGCGGGCATCCCCGGTTGGTCGCGTGCCGTTGTCCATGAGGAACGCGAGCCGGTGATAAGGTCGTCGCGTGGACAGCGAGCAGCCCCCCCTCGACGAAACCGAATTCGTTCCGTGCTTCGAAGCGCCGGTGAACGATGCCAAGGAGATGCTGGAGGCCTGCAACGAGGCCGACATCGAAGCGACCCTCGCGCGTGGAAACTGCTGTGGCAGCCGCGGCTGTGGCTGCGCCCCGAAGATGCAGCTGCTGGTCCATCCCGAAGACGTGCCGCGCGTGGCGCAGCTGATGCGCAGCCGCTGGAGCTCGCTCGTGGAACGCGAAGGCGTGGAACCGGTGGAGGCCGCCGCGGAGGCGGGCGAGCACACGCCCTGCCCGGCCTGCGGTACCGCCGCGCCGCTGGTCGAAGGCGCCTGCTCGGACTGCGGTCTGCAGCTCGAGTGAGCTAGCCGGGCGATTCGCGGGTCATCTCGACCATCGTCCGGCGAAAGCCGAGCCGCGCGAAAAGGCGCTGCGCTGGCTGATTCGCCTCGGCGGTCCAGAGCAGGATTCGCGGTGCACCCGCGGCGGTCAACCAGGCAGAGGCGGCCTCGAGCAGCGCAGTGGCGATGCCACGGCCACGAACGGCTTCGATGACCACGAGATCGTGAATGAAGCCGGCGGCATCGCGCAGCTCCTTCCACGACTGCGGTTCGAGCCCGGCGTAGACATACCCGCAGACGGCCCGCGGGACTTCGGGCGCGCCGACGGCCGCACCGTCGACCTCAGCGACGAGGATGACGACGCCTTTTTCCTGCAATTGCGTCCCCAGAAACCAGGCGTAGCCGTCTTCGAGATCCGGCATCGGCGCCAAGAAGCGCGCTTTATCGAATCCGTGGTGCTGCCGCACGAGGAGCGCCCCCAGCTGGCCCACTTGGGACAGATCCCTGCGTTCAGCTGCGCGCACGACCAGTCCCAGATCGGAGGCTTGGCCGCGCGGGTCGGATGAGGCAGACATGCCCCCACTATGACGTGTGAGCGGCGAGCTGGCTC
This sequence comes from Myxococcales bacterium, assembly GCA_031398585.1. Taxonomy (GTDB): domain Bacteria; phylum Myxococcota_A; class Polyangia; order Fen-1088; family Fen-1088; genus JANNNO01. Next base: position 19,192 of record JANNNO010000218.1, read on the forward strand.
GAGCGTGCGCGGTTTGGGTGGGCGAGACGCCGGGGCTATGATGGTGGGATGCCCACGGTAGACGCTTTCGCTCTCATTCTCGCTGGTGGTGGTGGCACGCGACTTTGGCCCTCGAGCCGGCGGGCGCGGCCCAAGCAGCTGCTCTCGCTCGGCGGACAGGAGTCGTTGTTGCGGGGCTCGTTCCGGCGGGCGGAGGCCCTGTTCGGCAAGGAGCGAACGCTGATCGTTACCGCTGCCGATCAGGCCGCCGCGATCCGTGCCGAGTTGCCTGAGCTGCCCCCGGAAAACGTGATCGCCGAGCCGGCGGCGCGCAACACCGCCGCAGCGGTTGGCCTCGGCGCCGCCGCGGTTGCCCGGCGTGCGGGCAAGGACGCCGTACTCGCGGTGCTGCCGTCGGACGCCTTCATCGGCGACGAGCCCGGCTTCGCCAAGGTCGTGGCGACCGCAGTCAGCGAAGCCAAAGGGACGATCGTCACCATCGGGATCAGGCCGACGCAACCCGAGACCGGCTTCGGCTACTTGCACCTCGGCACCCAGCGCGGCCCGGGCGTTTACGACGTCGGTGCGTTCGTGGAAAAGCCGAACCTCGACAAGGCCAAGCAGTACCTGGCCGCAGGGACCTACCTCTGGAATTCGGGCATGTTCTTCTTCACCGCGGGCCGCATGCTCGCCGAGGCGACGAGGCACATGCCTGCGCTGGGGCAGGCGCTAGCGGATTTCGTGGCGGCGCCCGACTTCGACGCCATCGTGGCACGGGTATACCCCGGCGTGCCTTCCACTTCGATCGACTACGGCATCATGGAGAAGACCGAAGGCATCCGCGTGGTGCCGGGCGACTTCGGCTGGAACGACGTTGGCAGCTGGGCCGCGCTCGGCTCGATCCGGACCCCCGATGGCGCCGGCAACGTCGTCAGCGGGGCGGCGATCCTGGCTGATAGCGCGGGGAACATCGTCGTCAGCGAAGAGGGAGCTCCCCTGGTCGGCGTGGTGGGCATTGAGGACCTCGTGGTCGTCGCGACCAAGGACGCCGTGTTGGTGGTCAAGAAGAAGGACGCCCAGGACGTGAAGAAGATCGTCGAAGCCCTCAAGGCACAAGGGCGCAACGACCTACTGTGAGTGACGGCCGCAAGGCGGCGCCCACCGAACGGGATTAGGGAATGCGCGGGATGAAACGTATCTCGCGCAACTTGGCCTCCGCCGGCGGCGGCGTGAACCGATACGTGGTTGCGTTGCCGTAAGGATCGCGGAAGTCGCACAACCGCTGCTCGTCGTCGCAGGCGAATTCTTCGCCCTCGCCGCCACCCGGATCGGGTTCGCGCGGCAGGCGCGGCGCGATCCGCTGCTCGAAGAGCTTGCCATTCAGCTTGGCCGACGTGAGCTTCGTGGTCTTGACCGCCTTGCTGCCGATCTTGCCCTCGGCGAGGACCAGGGTCGGTGCGGCGAGCGCACGCAATCCGTCGACGTCCTTGATAGCCAGCAGCGCGGTCCCGAGCGGACTGCGGGGAGGGTCCGCAGGCGCGGGCGGGGGCTCGGCTGCGGCGGGCTTGGGCGGCTCGACCACACGAGTGGGCGGCAGCAAGGGCGGTGGCTGTGGCTCGGTCTTCCGCTCGCAGGAGCCGAGCCCCGCGGCCATCGCCGCTGTGACCACCCAGGTTGCCGAGGTACGACCGCGCGAGCTGAACATCGACGCCACGCTAGCAGCGCGGCCCGCGGATCTCAAAGCGCCCTTGTCGAGCTCAGAGCGGTTCGTCGGCGCCGCCGATGAGGAGGAGAAAGCGCATCCAGAGGGCATCGCCGGCGAAGAGGTGGACCAGGGCGGCGAGAGCGAGAAAGGGCCCGAAGGGAACCTCGGCTCGACGGATGGATGCCGGGGCTTCGCCGCCAGCCTGCGATGCCTGCTTGCGGTCCCGCGCCTGCTGCCAGAGCAGCAGTGGCACGCTGATGACGATGCCGACGAAAGAGGCGGCGAAGATCACCAGGGGCAACGCGCGCCAACCGAGCGCGGCGCCTATGACGGCGAGCAGCTTGGCGTCCCCAAGCCCCAGGCCTTCCCGACCGGTGCTGTAGTAGTAGGCGGTCGAGATGGCCCAGATGACGCCGTAGCCGGCCGCCGCGCCGATCAGGCGGTCGAGCCAAGGGATCTCGGGAAGGCCGAGACCGGCCAGGAAGAAGACGGCGACCGAGGGCAGCGTGATCACGTCAGGCAGCCGCTTGGTGTCGAGATCGATGAACGACAGGACCGTCAGGACGCCGGCAAAGGCAAAGCCATAGGCGAAACGCGCCAGGCGGAGGGCCACGGGCGCCTCTGCCGGACCCGCGCCGAAGCGCCACCAGAGGAGCACGGCGAGCCCGGCGACCAGCGCTTCGACGAGCGCGTAGCGAGGGGAGAAGCGGACGCCACAGGCGCGGCAACGCCCGCGCAAGATCACAAACGACAGGATGGGAATGTTGTCGTAGGCCCGGACCGGCGCCTGGCAGGCGAAGCAATGCGACCCGGGCGAAACGACCGATTGGCCGAGCGGGATGCGCGCGATGCAAACATTGAAGAAGCTGCCCCACAATGCGCCGAAGAGCCCCGCAACGAGGTAGGCCGGCCAGGAATCGAAGAGCAGATCGCCAGCGGCGTCCACGCCGGCACGGTATCACACATCGCGGCTCGACCCTGGACGCGGCCCGGGCCGGACCGTCGGCGACGATGCCTCGCGGCCCGCCTGGAGGTGAGCGCCTGTGCTAACGTTCGCGGTCCTTGCCGCCTGCGAACGTCGCTCCGTTTTCGTCAATCCCGGCCATTCCCACCCCTTCGCGCGGGTCGCGCGTGCGGGCTTGGTTGCTGGCTATGGCCCTGCCCTCGCTGGCCGCGACGGCTTGCGGAAAGGGTTCGCAGCCTCCCCGCGAGACGCCGGTCGAGGAGCTCGAAAACGCGCTGGGTCCGCAGGCCATGATCAAGGCGTTGAAGCGCGCCGGCGGTGGTCACTACCGGGCCACGTTCACCATGGAGTTCGCGCCCCCAGGCGCGGCGGGACAGGCAGCGGGCGCCAAGGACACGGTGTCGACGACGACCGACCTGACCGTCGACAAGACCGGCAACTATCGTCTTCTAGAGACCAATGATCGCGACGGCGGTCGTGAAGTGATCTCACACGGCAAGGATCTCGCCGTGGGCCTGCGCTACGGACGGCTCATTCGTCGCCCACAGCAGGAGCCAGAGTCGGGCCGGTATATCGACGAGGCGCTGGGCGGCCCCTACGCGGCGTGGGAAGTGGCGCGACGGTTCGCCGAGGTGACCCGCAAGGACGAAAACGGCGGCGTGACCCTGGACGTGACCAAGGCGGCCGAGCCGCAGTCGGTCAGAGGGGATCTGGAGACAGGCTCGCCGCTGCAGAAGTGGCGCGAGTCCATCAACGTCGAGGAGCTCAACGGGCAGGTGCGGCTCGACGGCGCGCAGCTGATCCCGACCCGCGTCCGGCTCGAGGTGCGTTTTGGTCTGCGCCGCGACGAGGTTCCCCTTGCCGGCCTGGTGCGGATCGATGCCGAGGTGAAGCAGCTCGGGGCCACTCGCGTCGATCCCCCACAAGCCGAGGAGCTTCCGGCCCGTCAGCGCACCATACTGGAGGAACGAGCGTTGCTGGGAAGGACCGGCAGCGGCGAACCCGCGACACGTTGACAGCATGGGGGGCCCGATGGGCGACGAAGGGGACGAGAGCCGAGCCAAACGAATCGACGCCGAGCTGGTCGAGGCACCGCGACCCGAGCGGGTTGCGCATCTGCGTGACAACCGGCCGCTGATCATCAAACGCTCGCTGCTGGCCACCGCTCTGGGCGGCATGATCCCGATTCCGGTGGTGGACGACTATGTAGCCGGCCGGGTGCGAGCCGGGCTCTTGATGCGCCTCGCTGAGCAGCGACAGGTCGATCTGGCGGCATCGTCGGCCGAGCTGCTCGGCGATCCACGGGAAGGGTCGGGCTTGCGAAACGCGACCATCACCGCGATGACGCTGGTGGCACTGAAGTTCGCCTGGCGAAAGTTCTTTGCGTTGCTCGCTGCTGGCCGAGGCGCCGAGGAGATGGCGACGACGTTTCAGTTCGCGACGGTTTTCGACCACTACTGCAGCCGGGTGCACGTCGGCGGCCCGATCGATCGGGATCGGGCGGCGCGCTTGCGGCGCGTGATCCACGAGACGGTGGCCGCGCACGAGAAGACCGCGCTGGTGACCGTGTTCCGCGAAGGCGGCAAAGTGCTCGCTCGGTCGGTCTTGCAGGCCCCTGGTTGGGTACAGGCACGACTGGCAACGCTGGCGCAGCGCTGGTTCGCCACACGAGGCAACGTCGGCGCCACGCTCGACGCGGCGGCAGATCTTCCCGACGGTGAGAGCCAGTGGCTCGACAAGGCCACCGCCACCGTGGAGGGTCGACTGGGCGCTTACGGCGGCTATCTCGCGGAGCTGCTGACCGACTTCGAGGAGCGCTGGAAAGCGTCGGAAGAGGCGCACGCAAAGGCGGGCGGTGGCGAAGGCGGCGGTGGCGAAGGTGGCGAGCCGCACGCGAGCGACTCAGGCGAAAAGCCGATGCCAAGGCCGCCGGGGGCCTCTGGCAAGAACGGCGGGTTCACCAACTGACGCGGGCGTGAGCGCGGCCCGCGCGAGAGTCGCGGCCGCGCTGTTTCAGGCGGACGCGGTCGGGTCCGGTTCGGCTTGGGGCGCCGGCAGAGCGGCCTCGGCGGCGAGGCGATCAATCACCTGCGGGTGGGCGCGCACGCGGAAAATGACCGCGTCGGCATCGTAGCGCTCTTCGAGCACGTGGCACTCGCCGAAGATCTCGCCCCGCAGTCGTTGCCGGTCGTACGGGATCCGAAGTTCGGCTTCGCGCATGTGGCGGCCGAAGAAGTCGACCAGTCGCTGGCGCAAGGCGGCCACGTCTTCGGGCCGACGCGCTGACATGACGAAACCGTCGGGATGCCGGGCCAGCAGCGCCTGCGTGGCAGCGGCCTCGTCCTCGACCCTGTCGATCTTGTTGAGCACGAGAATTCGCGGAACGTCGCCCGCGCCGATGTCGCGGAGCACGTCGGCGGTAACATCCAGCTGTCGCTCGAAAGCCGGATCCGAGGCGTCGACCAAGTGCAGAAGCAGCGACGCCTCGAGCGCTTCGTCGAGCGTGCTCTTGAACGAGGCGACGAGGCCGTGGGGCAACTTGTTGATGAAACCAACCGTGTCGGACACGAGGATGCGCGGTTTGGTCTCGGGAACGAGCGTGCGCACGGTGGTGTCGAGCGTCGCGAAGAGCTTGTCTGCGACGTAGACCTCGCTGCCGGTGAGTGCGCGCATCAAGGTCGACTTGCCCGCATTCGTGTACCCAACGAGGGCAACCCGATCGAGCGATTGGCGACGAGCGCGCTGGGTGCGCTGTTCTTGTTCCAGGGTCGACAGCTCCGACGAGAGCTCGGCGATGCGGTCGCGAATCTTGCGGCGATCGAGCTCGATGCCCGATTCGCCCGCACCCTTGCCGCCGATGCCACCGCGCTGTCTGTCGCGCCCCTTGCCCTGCTCGCGCAGCCGCGGCGCCATGTATTCGAGACGGACGATCTCGACCTGGGCCTTGGCCGCACGAGAGCGAGCGTGACGATGGAAGATCTCGAGGATCACCGCTGTGCGGTCCATCACCTCGCAACCGGTCTCCTTCTCGAGGTTGCGCGCTTGCGACGGCGTCACCTCGTGATCCAGAAGCACGGTACCGGCCTTGTGCACGGTGACCGCGTTCTTGAGCTCGCCGACCTTGCCGCTACCGACATAGGTACCGACGTGGAAGCTGTCACGAACCTGCGTGATGGTGTCGACCACCTCGAGTCCCAGGGTGTGGGCAAGGCGCACGAGCTCTGCCAAGGATTCTGCAAACTCGCGTTCGGGCACGTCGTGGACGCGGACGGCGGCAAGCACAGCGCGGCGGGGGTCGCGATCGGGATCGGGGGCGTCGTCGGTTTCGAGCAAGCCGGCCACTATAGCCGCGCAGAGCGCCCACGCTCGTGCAAAACGAGCTTGCCCTGTCCGACGCTCCCGGTAACATGGCTCCAGGTTGAAGACGAAAAAGACCGGCAAGAAAACGAGTCCCTCAGCACGGCGCGAACCGGCCCAGAGCGGCAAGGGCAGCGGCAAAACGAGCGCCAAAGCCAGTGGCAAGACCGAGGGGCGAAGCGGTCGAAGTGGCGGCCGCGGTGAAAAGCGCGCAACTGAGCGTGGCGCCAAGGTCAAAGCGAAGAGCAAGACCAAACGCGCTGGAGCCTCCAGTTCCGGGGGCGTGAAGAAGACTGCTTCCACGCCCAGGACCAAGGCCTCGTTGCTACCGGCGGCGGACAGGACGGCGCCGACGCGCTCACCGGCCAAGCAGAAGCAGCTCAAGGAAGCCCGGGTCGCCGCGGAAACGGCCATCGAAGCGGCTCTCGACAAGAAGGCGCTCCTGCCGATCGTGATCGACGTCAGCGGGCAGACGACCTACACGGATTTCATCGGCATCGTCAGCGGCCGCAGCGATCGTCA
>JANNNO010000228.1:0-12190 GCA_031398585.1 Myxococcales bacterium
GCGAGCGCTGCGAATCCCGAAGCCGACGAGGCCAGGCCGGCGGCGGTCGGTACGGTGTTTGTCGTCACCACCGTCGCGGCGGCATCGATGCCGGCTTCGGCACGCACCAGGTCGAGGAAGCGCGAGACCCGCGCGGCAAACTTGTCGTCCGCAGGCGCATTGCCCAGCAGCACGAGATCACGTCGCGCGCCCGCTTCGGCCGGTGTCGAGAAGGGCCCCGTCAACGTGCGCGCCGCGCGGCCACCGGGAGGCGAGGCGAAGCTCACCGTGGTCTCGGTGCCGAGCTCGGCCAGAGTCAGCGAGAGACTTCCGGCGGCGGGCAGATTGAAGGCACCGTCGCGTTTGCCCCAGTACTTGACCAGCGCAATGTTGGTCCCGGCGCGCGCCGTGACCGCCTGCGGCCGTTTGTGTGGAATCGAAACCGAAGACGAAGAAGAGCTCATGGCGTGGCTGCGGCGATCGAGGTTTGCAGGCCGGAAAAGCCATCGGCTTTCCAGCGTTCGAGCACATCGAGGCGGTGGGACGGCGCCAGCGCGATGACGGCTCCGCCACCGCCGGCGCCGGTGAGCTTGGCTCCCAATGCCCCGGCTGCACGCGCGCCGTGCACCAGGCGTTCCAGCGCCAGGGTCGAGCAGCGCAGGCCAGCGAGGATGCCGTGCGCGACGTCGAAGAGGCGCCCGAGTGAATCGATGTCACCCGCGGCGAGGGCGACGAGGCCCGCACGCGTGACCTCTGCCGCGGCGTCGACCACACCGGCAATCGCGGGGCTTCGTCGCGACAGGAGCCCGACCGCAGCCACGAGATCGGCGGTACGTCGGGGCTCGCCGCTAAGGCCAATGCAGAGTTTGATCGGCTGTCGCACCGCCGCGGGCTGCCAGCCGTCCTTCTTGGTGAAGACGCCGATGCCGCCTGCGGCCGCCGCCGCTGCGTCGACGCCCGAGGGACTGCCATGAAAGACGGTCTCGGCCGCGCCGACCGCTTCGGCGATCGCCGCCTGTGCGCCGACTCTGACCGCGATCGCCCGCGCCACCGCCACCGCCATGGCCGCCGAGCTTCCCAGCCCAGCGCGTGCCGGGATCTCGGGCGACAGCTGCACGTCGAGCGCGGCGGGATCGGCCCCGAGACGGCGCGCCAGCGCCTCGATCGCCCGCGCGACGTCGCTGCCATCACCCACGCGCACCGCGAGGCCCCAGTCGTGAGCGAGGATCTGACCGCTGCCCGCACGCACCCGCGCGTGAACCCCGACCGGAAGTCCGGCGGCAATCGCGGGATGACCGAAGACGACCGTGTGCTCGCCGAGCAAGATCACCTTGCCGTGTCCGAAGCCGGCGCTCTCGTCGGGGCCAAGCGGAGTGCCGGCGAATGGCTCTGTCGGCGGGGACGAAGTCGTCATAGCGGCCGCTGTCCGAGCCAGGTGGCCAGCTCCGTACCGATGATTCGCGGCGCGCGCACGAGATCGCTGGCTCGTCTGGTTCCCGTCAACAAGCAAGCCACGCGAATGCCATCGATGAGACCCGCCAGGTACTGCCGCGCCCCTTCGCTGCCGCCGGCGCGCACCGCCCGCAGGGCAGGCTGGGCGACGCCAACCACACGCGCGCCGAGAGCCAGCGCCCGGGCGGCGTCGAGGCCGGTGCGAATGCCGCCCGAAGCGACGAGATCCGCGCGCAGCCCGGACGTCCCGAGCCAGCCAATCGCCGCGCCGGTGGGAATGCCCCACTCGCGGAAGAGCTCGCCGCGCTCCGCTTCGGCCCCGGTTGCCCGCTGCGCTTCGACCGCGATCCAGGAGGTGCCGCCCGCACCCGAGACGTCGATGGCGCCGACGCCCGCGGCATCGAGCGCGCGCGCCACCGCGGGCGAGATGCCACAGCCGGTCTCCTTGACCAGCACCGGTCTTCCGAGCTCGCCGACGAGCCGCGCGATGGTGGCAAGACAACCCCGGAAATCGCGATCGCCACCCGGCTGCGCCAGCTCTTGCCCCGGGTTCAGATGAACGCACAGGGCATCGGCGCCGACGCGGTCGAGCACGTCGCGCACCGCTTGCGAGGTCATCGCAGAGAGCTGCACGACCCCGAAGTTCGCGAGCAAGAAGACCTCGGGCGCTTCCTTCTTCACCTCGTAGGTGAAGGTCAACTCGGGCCGCAGCACCATGGCGCGCTGGCTGCCGAGACCGAACGGCAGGCCCAGCTGCGCGGCCGCCACGGCCAGCTGACGGTTGATCGCCGCGGCCTCCTCGGTCCCGCCGGTCATGCCCGTCACCATCAGCGGTGCGGCGATGGTTCGGCCCAGCAGCGTTGTACGAAGGTCGATCTCGCTCTCGGCCAGCTCGGGCAGGGCCGCGTGCACGAGGTGCACGTCATCGAGCAGCGTCGGGCGGGTATAGGCGCCCCGTCCCTCGGCTGTGATGGCCAGGTGATCGGCCTTGCGCTTTGCGATGTCGCCGTGCGGATCCGACGCGGGCATACCCCGCGAATGTACAGCAAAAGGCACGCGCCTCCACCGCGCGTCCTGTCCTTTCAGCGTCTCCTCAGCGCCCCGAAAGCGCCTTGGCGCGCTGAAAGAGCGGCTCGGGCAGCCCTCTCACGATGGCCATGATGGGCCGCCAGAACCAGGGCACGTAGGCCACCTTCTGGCCGCGGTCGATGGCCGAGAGGATCTCCCGCGCCACGTCGTCCGGGTTGGCGAAGAGGCGATTCTTGGCGTGATCGACGGTCATCGGCGTGTGAACCGGCCCGACCTTCAGCACGTGGATCTGCGTTCCCTTGCCCCAGAGGCGGCTGCGCAGTCCCTCGAGGTAGACGTTGAGCGCACCCTTGGCCGAGGCATAGGTGTAGTTGCGCGGCCGGCCGCGATCTGCCGCGACTGACGAGAAGACGGCGATGTGACCACCGCCCGCCGCATCGAAGTGATTCGCGATCGGGATGAGCAGCGCCACCACGGCCAGGAGGTTGGTACGCAGGATCGCCTCGGCTTCGTCGTAGCCGCGCTCGCTCGCGATTTGATCGCCCAGCCAGCCGGGCGCCACCACGGCGAGGTCGAGCCCGCCCAGGGCCTCGATCCCCGCGGCGACCGCGGCCGCGCTGCCCTCGGTCCGGTCGAAGTCGGCGGTACGTGCCCCAGCCACGGCGGGACCGAGCGCCGCCACCAGGAGGTCGAGCTTCTCTTGCGAGCGGCCGCCCAGTAGATAGAGCCGCGCGCCCTTGGCCGCGAGCTGCTTGGCCATCTCACCGGCGATCGCCGACGTCGCCCCCGCGATGAGCACCCGTTGCATGGTGACGCCTCAGAAGCTGATCTTGCGCATCACGAACCGTGGCAAGAGACGGATCGCGAACATCACCAGCGCCCAGATCGAAGGCGCGTAGGCGACAGGCTGCTTGCGCACGATCGCCCCCACGACCTGGTTGGCGACTCCATCGGGCAGCCCGGCGAAAGGCGGCGGCTTGAGCCCAGCGGTCATGTCGGTCTTCACGAACCCGGGTTTGATCGTGATCGTGACGAGGCCGCTTTCACGGTACTTGTGATCGAGGGCTTCGAGGTAGCGGGTGAGGCCCGCCTTGCTGGCCCCGTAGATGCCGACGGGCTTGCGCCCGCGCTCGCCCGCGACCGAGCTGAAGACGCAGAGAGTGCCGCCACCGCGCGCCAGCAGCCTTCGCCGCGCCTCTTCGCAAAACAGGATCGTGTTGGTGAAGTTCGCGGTCAGAAGCCGGGCCGTCAGATTCGGGTCGGCCTCGAGCTCGGCCTGCGTGGCGAAGAGGCCCGCCGTGACGACCACGACGTCGAGGCCGCCCATTCCCTGCGCCGCTGCATCGAGCGCGGGGGCGAAGGTCGGAGGCGAGAGCAGGTCGCAAGGCGCGGTGCCCACCCTCTGCAAGCCCCCGCGGATCTCGAGATCCCGCGCGGCCTTCTCGATGCCACCTTCGTCACGACCGATGAGAAAGACGTCGTCGCCGCGCAGAGCGAAGGCGCGTGCCACCGCGCGACCCATGCCGCGCGTGCCGCCGAAGACCGCGACCTTCACTGCGCACCATCCAGAAGACGCGCGCCGAGTTGACTGCCGAGGCGGCCTTCCGGATCCCAGCGGCGTCGCACCGCCTGAAAAGCCGCTAGCCGCGGCTCCATCCGTTCGAAGTGATCCTTGCGGGTGAAGGCGTCCTTGGCCAGGTAGATGCGTCCGCCTTCACCGAGCACGATCTCGTTGAGAGCGTCGATCACCCCCTGGGTCCACGGCCGTACCGGGAAATCGATCGCGATGCTGATGCCCGGCTTGGGAAACGACAGCGTGCCCAGACCCTCGGCGCCGCAGTCCTTGATCACGCAGAGCGGACTGGCGCCGCCCTTTTCGGCGACGACCTCCATGAACCGGCGCGCGGCCTTCTTGCCCGCAGCATGCGGGATCACACACTGGTACTGAGTGAAGCCAGCGCGGCCATAGAAGCGATTCCAGTGCAGGATGGCGTCGAGCGGGTAGAAGAAGGCCTCCGGGTGGATCACGCCTTTGCGGACGCGCCCGTTCCAGGCGTAGTAAAGAGCGTTGAAGGCGCTGGTGGTGAGCTTGTTGATGGAGAAGCTCGGCAGCATCACCGGCATGGTGATGGTCGGCTTCGGCTTCCAGGCACGCTTCGGCGCCTCGTCGGGCGTCGCCCAGCGGCCGCGATAGATGACGCCGCGGCCGAGGTTCTTGCCCGTGCTGAGGCAATCGATCCAGCCCATGGTCATCGGCCAGCCCGCGGCTGCCTCGGCCAGGCGATCGATGAAGGTCTCGATGTCGGGCACGCCCTCGCTCTCGCACCAGATCCACGGTGACGCGACCTTGGCCATCGTGAAGGTCACCTCGAGGATGTGACCCGTGAGGCCCATGCCGCCGATGGTCGCGGCAAAGAGCTCGGGCTCGACCGTGGGCGAACAGTCGACGATGCGCCCATCGGCCACGCGCAGCTTGAGCTCTCTGACGTGGTTGCCGAACGTGCCATCACGGTGGTGGTTCTTGCCGTGCACATCGGCGGCGACCATGCCCCCCAGCGTGACGTACTTGGTGCCCGGTGTGACCGGCACGAACCAGCCGCGCGGCAAAAGCAGCCGGAAGATCTCCTCGACCGTTACGCCGGCCTCGGCCCGCATGACGCCGGTCTCCTTGTCGAAGGCAAGGAAGCGATTGGCTGGTGGTGTCGCAACCACGGTCTTGCCCGGCAAGGGCAGGGAAGCGTCGCCGTAGGAACGTCCCAGGCCGCGGGCCAAAGTCGCATCCAAACTGGCGCGTTCGAGATCTTCGTTGGCGATCTCGGCGCCGCGGCCGAGCGGATGGTTCCCCCAGCCGGCGAGCGGAACCACGGGATAGTTCTTCGGCGCGACGGTTGGGAGCGCGCCCGTCGTCAGTCGCCGCAACTTGGACGAGACCGGCGGGACCGGCACCGCCGACGAACTGGTCGGTGGCACGGGCACGATGGTGATCGGCGCGGGCTTGACGAGGCCCGAGGGGGTCAGCGCGCGCGGGATGGTGCCGGGGATATTGGGGGGAAGCGCCATGAAACCTGTCTCCTTAATACTCCCGTCGCGGTGGCGGCAGTGCCACAAAACTTGCGCGCCCGGCCCCGGCGCTCGCGCGCCGCCGTTTCCTTTTGGTGCTCGAAGGGCGGCGCGGCCATCAACCGGGTTGGGCGTGGAAAAGGTGGTGTAACGTGGAGGGCGCGATGATCGAAATCACGCAACGGCCAAGGCTGCTCCGCACGATCCTCAGCGGTGAACCACCGCCGCGAGCGGGCCAATCCGGCCATCGGTCGTCCCTCGCTGGGTCGTCGAACGACGCGACGCCGCATCCAGGTCGTCGGCCATGATCGGGCTCATCGCTGGGACGGTGCTCATCGAGCGCCAGGTCTTGACCAAGGTCGAATCCCGCTTGATCGAGACCCCGTACGGTCACGCGGAGGTCGATCTCGGGCAGCTGGGGGGCCACGAGGTCGCGTACGTGCCCCGCCATGGGCGCAAACGTGATCGCCCGCCTCACGTGATCAACCACGCGGCCAACTTCGCCGCGCTCGCCGGGCTGGGCGCCAAGCAGGTGCTGGCTCTCGGTTCCACCGGCTGCCTGCGAGCGCAGATCGATCTTCCTGCGCTGATGGTGCCTGACGACTACATCAATTTTCACGACGTGACGGTGTTCGCCGATCGCCTCGTCCATGTGACGCCGGGATTCGACGAAGGGTTGCGAGCCGTGCTGATCGAGCAAGCGCGCACGGTCGGTCGGCTGCCGGTCATCGATCGCGGGGTCTATTTTCAGCTGCGTGGGCCGCGGCTCGACACGCGGGCCGAGGTCGCCTTCTCGGGCACGTTCGCGCATATCGTCGGCATGACCATCGGCAGCGAGGCGACCATCGCCAAGGAGCTCGGCCTCGGTTACGCCGCCCTCTGCACCCTCGACAACTACGCCAACGGCGTGCGCGATCTCGGGGTCGCGCAATCGGAGATTCAGGCCAGCGCCAGCCGGAACGCCGACGTTTGTCTCGAGATCTTGGGCCGGGTGATAGCGAGGCTGTCGGCTTGATCGTCATCGAAGGCGCGCGCCTGCTGGATGCGCGGCGCAGTCAAAAGGCGGATCTGCTCATCGACGGTGGCCGCATCGTCGAGGTCGGCGTGCTCAGCGATGCCCAACGCGCCAGCGCCGACGAGCGCATCGACGGTCGCGGACGCCTCGTCATTCCCGGCTTCGTCAACACGCACACCCACGCGGCGATGGTCTTGTTTCGCGGTCTGACCGACGACGTGCCGTTGATGGAGTGGCTGGAACAGAAGATCTGGCCGGTGGAAAAGCACCTCGCGGCCTCGCACGTACTCGCCGGTACGCGGCTGGCGGCGCTCGAGATGATCTCGTCGGGCACGACGACTTTCCAGGACATGTATTTTCAGCCCGAGGCGGCCGCGCAGGCGGTGGCTTCTCTCGGCATGCGCGCGGTCATCTCGCGCGTCTTTTTCGATCTCTTCACGCCCCAGACGCCGGCGGCTTTGAAGGAGGACATCCGCGGGACCATCACGCGCCTGCGGCAATACCCCAACGTGAAGCCGTCGATCGGCCCGCACGCGCCCTATACGGTCAGCCTACCGGGCCTCGCCGCGGTCGCCGAGCTCGCCGAGGAAGAGGATTTGCTGATCCACTTTCACATCGCCGAGACCGAGCGCGAGATGCTGGACTTCGCCGCCAAACATGGCGAGCGCCTGGTCCCTGCGCTCGACCGGGTGGGGCTGCTTTCGCCGCGCCTCACTGCCGCCCACGGCATCTTTCTCGAAGACGACGACGCGGCCCTGCTGGGCGCCCGCGGCGTCACCATCCTCCACTGCCCGGCCAGCAACATGAAGCTCGGCAGCGGCTGGTCGCAAACCGGGCACCCGCGCGCGTTGCCATACCGACGGCTCACGGGGGCGGGCGTGCGGGTGGCCCTTGGCACCGATGGAGCGGCGTCCAACAACAACCTCGACATGTGGGAGGCGATGAAGTTGGCGGCGCTCCTGCAAAAGCATGCCACCGGGGATTCGGCCACCCTCACCGCGCACGAGGCGTTCGCGATGGCGACCCTGCATGGTGCCGAGGCGCTCGGGCTCGAAGCAGGCCTCATCGAGCCCGGCCGCAGAGCCGACCTCGTTCTGATCGATCTCGAACGCCCCTATTTTTACCCGGGCCACGACCTGGTTGCCGACCTGGTCTACGCCGGCCGGCCCGATTGCGTGGAGACCGTCCTGGTCGAGGGCAAAGTGGTCCTGCGTGGCGGGCGGCATCCCGAGGCGCGAGCGATCTACGCCGGCGCCCGCGAGGCCTCGCGGGATCTGATGCGGCAAGCCGGGATCCCGCTCGACCCGCCCGCGTGACGGGGATCTTGACGAGCGCCGTTCCGGCCTTCATAAGCGGGCGATGATCATCGGCAGCTGGCGACCCTGTGGCACGAGGGACAGCGGGCCGCGGGCCGTCGTCGTCTCGATATTCGCACTCTGTCTCGTCGGTCTGACCGGTGCGTGCGGTCAGCCCTCCCGCGACGACGTCGGCAAGTGGAAGACCGCGCCCGACGGCAGCGCCAAGCTCGGCGCGGCGATCAAGAACCCCAAGGCCGACCTCGACGTGCGCGCCGAGGCGGCGGCGGCGCTGGTCGCGACGGGGCAGGGCGAAGAGATGGAAGCCGCCATCGCGGGGCTCGACATCGACGAGCGGGGCAAATTGATCCCCGCGGTGGTCGCCAAAATCGCACCGCTGGCGCGGGGGACGGGCGCCGAGGCCTCCAAGGGCGATGTCGCCGGCGACGCGCGGGACGCGCTCTACGCCTTGCGGGGCCAGGCGACCACGGCCGACGCTCGCAAGCCGATCGACGAGGCTCTGTTCCCCTTGTTGGTCGAGGACGTCAAGGCCGGCCGCGAGCGGGTGGGCCGCAGCAGTCTGTTGCAGATGTTGATCGGTCTTGGGCCGACGGCGGTGCCGCTCGTCTTGCCGCTGCTGGAAGACCCGGCGGTCCCCTTTGCCATCCCGGTCGAGGTGGTCGACAAGGTCGGGGATCGCGCGACCAAGGAGAAGGGCGGCGATGCTTTGGTCGTGAGGGCGGGAAAAGCCAGCTCCCTGCCGGAGGAATACTGGTCGGCGCTGGCGACTCTCGCGGGCAAGAAGGCTGCCGAATTTCTCATCGCCACCGTGGAACGCAACCAACCGCCCGACGTCGATCGGGCTGCGGTGGCCATGGAGAAGATGCCGTCGTGGGCGCCCGGCCTCACTGGCTACGCGGTCGGCAAGGCCGGCAACGCGCTCACACCCGCGGCGTTGCGCGAGCAGATGTTTCGAGTCGCCGAACGCGATCGCGGTGAGGAGGGACGCAAGACGCTCATCGCGCTCATCGGCTCGACGCTGGATCCGGCCATCCGTACCCGCACCTTTCGTGCCCTCATCAAGACCGGCGGCGAAGGCATCTTGCCTGGCCTCGAGGCCTGGCCCAAGAGCGCTCGCATCACGACCGAGCAGCTCAAGGACGAGATCGTGGCGCCCCTGTCGTCCATGCCCGGCATGGAGACCCGCGGCCCGCTTTTCAAGGCGATGGACTCGAAGGCACCGCTGGCCCGCCTGGTCGCCATCCTCGTGCTCGAGAAGATGGGGTTCAAGTCCGACGCCGAGCCGATTGAAAAGAAGCTCGGCAAAGACAAGGGCAGCGTGGCGGGGCTGTCGCCCGGCGAACGAATCGATCGCCAGGCTGCCCGCGCCGCCGCTGCCCTCCGCAAAAGCGGCTACTAACCGCTAGCTGCCTTCCGCCTTCACCTGTCCTTCGATAACCTTGATCTTCTGGCCAGCTTCGAGCCGGCTTGAGACCTCGAGCTGATTGAGGATGGCGAGGCGTTCGGCGGGAAGGTTGGTGTGGCTCTTGGCCAGATCCCCGAGCGTCATTGCGGAAGGGACCGTGATCAGCTTCACGCGCGCTGGCTGAACGTTCATCGCCGCTGCGTCGGTCAGCGGCGCAAAGCTGCTCTGGCTGGCTCGCACGGCCGGCTCGTGGGCCGCGAAGGTCGCGGCCTCGCCGAGGCCTAGCATCTGGAACGTTTTGCCTTCGTGCGCGACGAACGCGATGAGTCCGTTGGCGGGACCGCCTTCCGTCGTTGCGACGAATCGAGCGGCTGTGCCCGGCACGTTCATCGGCATGTCGATCCGCTCGAGGTTGGTGACGGCCTTGTTGCCCTGGAACTGCTGAAGGGCGTCGCTCGGGCTGCCCTTGGCCATCGTCAGCTGGAACTGCCCCTTGCCGTCAGCGCTCTGGGCGACCAATGCCTGCGCCATGTTCTGCTTCTTCCAGCCGGGCGGCACCGCGATCTGAAAGCGCATCTGCGGGTGCTTGAACGTCTGACCCTCGAAGTAGCCTTGTCGCGGGTCGGGTCCATAGACGAGACCGTTGGTCACCGCCAAGAAGCGATCGCGCTCGACCTTGCCCGGCGGTGGCGCGGTGGTCGCCAACTGCTTGTTGATCCGTTCGATGCGCTCGTCGGGCGAGGGGTGGCTCGCCATCCAGCTGGGGAGTCGATCGCCACCGGACGCCTCGCTCACCCGTTTCAGGGTCGCGAACACGGCGGGCATGGCACGCACGTCGTAGCCCGTGTTGACCGAGTAGCGATAGCCGAGATCGTCCGCCTCGCGCTCGGCGTCGCGGCCGTAGCGCAAGAAGAGCAGCTGCAGGCCTCCCATGCCAAGCTCGCCCAGGCCCGCGACCGTGTCGGAGACGGCCATGCCGACCACGAGTGCGCCCTGAGCGACCAGCGCCTTGCTCATCTGGCGAACCGCGTGACGACCGGTGACATGTCCGATCTCGTGGCCCATGACCGCAGCGAGCTGCGCTTCCGATCCCATGTGCGTGAGCAGCCCGCGGGTGATGAAGATGGGCCCCCCCGGCAGCGCGAAGGCGTTGACCACGGGATCGTCGACGACCTTGAAAGACCAGGGCAGGTCGGGCCGCTCGGACTTGGCGGCCAGGGCCATGCCGATGTCCGAGACGTATTTCTGTAGTTCGGCGTTGTCGACGAAGCCCATGGTGGCGCCGACTTCCTCGGCAGCCTGTTTGCCCATGGCAACTTCTTGCGACTCGGGGACCAGCGCCAGCTCGCGCTTGCCGGTCAGCGGATTGATTGCACAGCTCGTAGCGAACGAAGCGACGCCAATGAGCGCGACGGCACCCAGGCCGAAACGATGACGAGTCTGCGCGGTTGCGGTGGTTCGTTGCGGAGAGGCAGGCTTAGCGGAATCGGTCATCGGGCGTCCTCCGGTGCGAAAGATGCGGTGGCGGCGGTCGCGACGCCGCAATGAAAGGCAGACCCCCGCCACTCGGCGAAGTTACGCAGAGAAGCTCGGTTCGGTGGAGGCGGTTGTCAACCGTGAGGGCCCCGAGGCGCAGCGCCCGAAGGTCTGCCTTGTGCTGAAGCCTGGTCGCAAACGGGAGCGCGACGGCTGAGTGTGCGGTTCAGCCGTCGCGACCGGTGGCGTGCTCGAAGCGCACGCGTGCGATGCGCGCTTCCACGAGGGCGTTGATTACCTCGAGTCGCGCCCGGGTGAGTTCGGCTTCGGCGTCGATGACTTCGACCAGAGTCGCCTTGCCGGCACGGAACAGCTCGCGACGGACCCGATAGCCTTCTTCGGCGGCGCCAAGGCCGAGCTTCGAGGTGCGGATGGCCTCGTCGCCTTCGTTGACCGCACTCACTGCCTGCATAAGCTCGAGACGAATGCCGTCGAGGAGTTGATCCCGCCGCGCGGCCAGCTCCGAGGCGCGCGCGCCCTGTTCGCGCGCGGTTGCGTTGGCAGCGGGGATGTCGGTCGGATTCCAGGAAAGCACCACGCTCGCATCCCAGGTCATGTCCCACTTCTGACGGGGAGGAAAAATCCGCTGATTGGGATTGGCGTGTTGCAGGTTGCCCGCGAGATCCAGGCGGGGATAGCGCCCAATCTTGGCCAATACCTCGAGGTCGCGCAGAGCCCGCTCGGTCTCGCGCAACGACACCAGCTCGGGGCGTTTGTCGCGCGCCTCGTTCCGCAGCGCCTCCATGTTCTCGATGCCTGCCACCGGCGCCGGGGCCGCGAGAAGATCCTCGCCGACCTCGTACCCGCGCATGCCTTCGTCGTGCATGGCGACTCGAAGAGCTTCTTCGGTCAGCATGGCGCCACTTCGCGCCCGCGTGAGAGCGAGCCCCAACGAAGTCCGCTGCGATTCGCCGCGCAGAACGTCGGCTTTGGAGGCGAAGCCGGCTTCGAAGAGTCGTCGCAGGTCCTTGACCTGTTCGTCGGCGGCCCGCATACGCGCCTCCATCACCAGGACGCCGCCGCGGGCCCGGATCCAGTCGTAGTAGCCGATGCGTGCGTCGGCTGCAGCTTTGCGGCGCGCGGCCTCCTCTTCCATGACGGCAGCGCGGGTGGTTCGCTCGGCCGCGTTGAGCGCCCGTGACAGGCGCAAAAGGTAGTCCGAGACGGGAACGCTGAGCGATCCCGAGAGCACGCCGTGGTTCTCGAAGACCGGGAAGGGAAAACCCGGCGTCACGAGGAGTGGGGCGCCTGGGGCCAGGGGGCCCGGCGTGCGGTCTTCGGGACGGGCCGGCAAGATCCCGCCCGGCAGCGACACCGGGTCGACCTTCGACATCCGGGTGTAGCGAACGCTGCCCGAAAGCCGCGGCCAGAATCCAGCGGTCGCTTGATCCTCCTGCG
>JANNNO010000377.1:0-13834 GCA_031398585.1 Myxococcales bacterium
AGGTTGCTGCCGTCACGCCAGGATCGGTGGCAGCACGCGCTGGCGTCCTGGTCGGAGATCGGTTGCTCAAGGTCGGCGACAGGGACGTCAGCGGCTTGGGGGAAGGCGCAGTGACCTATCTGCTTTGGCGCAAACCTGGCGAATCGGTCACGGTCACCTTGCAGTCGCCCGCGGGCGAGCCGCGGCAGGCGACGCTGGTCGCCGAAGCTCGCAAGCGCTGACTCCGCGGCGCACGACGTCCCGCTCGGGGCGTTATGCAACGACGTAACATAGGCTGTCACGCCCTTTTGCCGGATCTCGTCGTGAAGCTCGGCAAAAGGGTCCATGCGACTGGGGAGCGCCAGGCGGGGAAAATGACCGTGTCCTTCGACCTCGCGGTCCGATACCGCCATGCTGTGCCGACGGAATGCGGCCTGACAGCGGCCGTCGCGCGGCCTTCCGCTTTCTGCATCCAGACTTGGCAGTCTCGATTCGGTGAAGGCACTTAACCTCCACCGCCTCACAGGGTCCGGCTGTGGTTCCGCGGCAACTTCCACCCGGCTTCCCCCTCCCGCCAAAGGTGTCTCATGAACCCGACGCTCACTCGCCTCGGCCTCGGCCTCCTGCTCGGTAGCGCATCGCTCGGCTGCTCCTCTTCGGAAACGCCGGCCGGCCCCGCCGCCGCGACACCCGGCAACCCTGACGGCGGCACCGCGGCTCCCGGGACCAGCCCGACCGCGGCCCCCGGTACCGTCTCGACGACGCCCGGTACCTGCGCCAGCCCGGTCATCGAGATCGCCTTTGCGCCGATGTTCTCCGCCTTCGATGGCGTGCACACGTTCCAGGTCCCGGCGATCGTCGACGGCATCATGGGAGCGGCGGTGGTCTGGAGCTCGTCGGATCCGACCATGGTCGATCTTCAGCCGGATGCGAAGACCGGCGGCGTCTTGATCACCGTGCAAAAGGCCGGTGCGGTCGACATCATCGCCTCTGCCGGCAACCTCTGCGGCAGCTCGAAGCTGACCATCACCGCAGGTACACCGGAAGAGTGGGAAGCCGGCAATCAGCGCTACAACAACGGCATCGTTTTGCAGCCAGGGCGACCGCCGGGCGCCGGTGGCGGTGGTCCGCGGGCCGACGGCGGCGGTGGTGGTGACGGCGGCCCCAGCCGCGAGGTCGCCTGCACCAATTGCCACGGCCCGACTGCCAACGGTCCTTTCAAGACCGTGGCGCACACGCCCCAGCAGGCCGGTGGCTTCAGCGACAGCGATCTCACCAGCATCGTCACCAAAGGCGTCATCCCCGAAGGGGGCTACTTCGACCCGACCATCGTTCCTTACGAGCAGTGGCAGCGCTTTCACCGCTGGGACATGACGCCCGAAGCGATGCGCGGGATGTTGCTCTACCTGCGCTCGCTGACGCCTGCTCCGCAGACCGGTTCCAGCAACTTCGGCGGCCGCGGCGATGGCGGCGTCCGTCGTGATGGCGGCTTCGGCCGTGGCGACGGCGGCGGTGGTCGGCGGGAAGCTGGTGGCGATCCGGCCGATGCCGGCGCCGTCGGTCCGTGACCCGCGGACGTTCGCATAGAATCCGTCTGATGCAGGTACATCCGCCCGGGCACCCGGATCGCCGTCGATTGCGGTGGAGCGCCGGCAAGCTCGGCATGGCCGGCACGTTCGCCCTTTCCTTGCTCGGCTGTCGCGAGGACAGTGCCGATCGCATCTTGCCGCCGCCCCCGGCGTTGGCCGCTCCGGCGCCCGGGGGCCCGACAGCCATCGATGCGGCAGTGGCCCCGCCGGCCTGCGCGCACGACACCTCGACGCCGGCCCGCACGCTCGCGTGCACAGGGCTTTACGCAGACATCGCCGGCAAGCGACTCGCGCCCGGCGTCGAGTCGTTCGCACCGGCGGTCCCGCTCTGGTCGGACGGGGCCGACAAGATCCGTTGGATCTACCTGCCGCCTGGCACCCGCATCGACACCAGCAACCGCAACGAGTGGATCTTTCCCGTCGGCACCAAGGCCTGGAAGGAGTTCTCGGCCGGCGGCCGTCGCATCGAGACGCGCCTGTGGCAGAAGGTTCGCGAGAACTTCTGGGTGAAAGCGACTTACGCCTGGGACGCCGCTGAGGCCGCGGCCGAGATCTCGGCGGGCGGAGACGTCGCTCTGCCCGGCGGCGGGACCTATCACATCCCGACGGCCGACGAGTGCATGCAGTGCCATCGCGGACGGCGCGACTTCCTCCTTGGCTTCGAGGCCGTGAGCCTCGGGCTTCCGGGCGCCACCGGCGTCACCCTCGCCGACCTGCTGGCGCGCGATCGTCTGACCCGAGCGCCGTCGCAGACGCGGTTGACGATCGGTGACGACGGAACGGGTGCCGCCGCCGCGCCTCTGGCGTGGATGCACATCAACTGCGGAACCACCTGCCACAACGACAACTCGAACGCGGTCGGCTATCCCGCGCGCATGTTGCTGCGCCTCGATCCCGATACGCTCGACGGTCGATCGGCCCTGCTGCTCGAAGCGATGAAGACCATCGTCGCGGTGCCGGCGCGCGCGCCGCGCTGGCAGGGCGCCACGCGCGTGGTCCCGGGAGAGCCGATGGCCAGCTTGCTCTTCCAGCTGATCTCCACCCGCGGGATCGCCGATCAGATGCCGCCCATCGCGACCCGTTTGGTGGACGTCGCCAACGACGCGCTCATGGCCGACTGGATCCGCAAGATGCCGAGGCTGGCGGCCCCCGATGCGGGTTCGGTTCCCGATGCCGGGCCGGCCGACGCCGGCACGGACGCTGACGCTGACGCAGCCCCGGACGACGCCGCGACCGACTTGCCCGCTTCGGACTAGCGCCGCGTTGCCGCCTCAGGGCTGACTGGTCTCGGTGAGGCAGCCCGCGCCGGCGAGATCCGCTTCATCGTAGATGCTCATCGCAACGGCGGAGTTCCAGTCCATCATCAGGGTGCGGATCGCGGCCTGACTCTCGCTGCGGGTGGCGGCCGGCATGAAGGCCAGCGGGCAGTGAGCCAGGCCCGAGGCCTGATTGTTGATCTGCAGTTCGACCCTGCCTGGGCCGTCGCAGCCGTAAAAGAGCGAGCCGGGCGTACCTAACCGATCGCCGACCGCCACCTTGTCACCGCGTGCGAGGGTGACGTTCTTGATGTGATCGTAGCCGACCACCCAGGAGGGACGGGCCAGATCGTTGCCCTCGGGAATGATGATGATCTCGGTGTCGCAGGTCTCGGGCTGATCCCTGACGGTTACCACGGTCCCCGAGATGCCAGAGCGAACCTCGGCGTCGCGATGGAGGAATTGCAACAAGAGGGACGATTCGGCCCGTCCCCCATGCCCTTCGGGGATATCGCCCGCGGCGATCACGGGCCCCTGGGCACGCAGCCGGGAGTCCACGTGGGGATTGAGGTCGAAGGCGGTGGCGGGATCGATTGGCAGCCGAGCGATCTGTGGAGGGGCCCCTTCGCTGGGCATCGCCGTCGGGCTTCCCCCGCCCGCATCGGGCGTCGCCGATGACGGAGTCTGGGCGTCGCCGCCACAGCCCGCGATGCCCGCTAGGATCATCGCTCGTGCCATGCGCGGTATCCGCGCCATCCCGTTTTGCACTCCCCTTCGAGCCGTCTGCGGTGAAGTCATGCCGGGCACCTCTCGGCGAAGAGCCATCGGAGGCCGGCAAGCGGCTCTGAAGCAGCGCCGGTGCCGAGGAGGTGGTAAGTTGGTCGCGTCGATGCTGAGATGGCTGGCCGCCGTTCTGCTGATGCAGCTGCTCGCGCAGGCGAGCGGTCTCGTCTTCGCGATCGGGGAGCCGGCCTGCGAGATCGCGCAGGATGCCAGCCCTCACGGGATGCCGGGTGAGCCCGAGGGATGTGCGCCAGGGTGCGAGGATTGTCTCTGCTGTCCGCACCACCGCCTCCTCGTGCTCGAGACCCGCGGAACCGTCGCGCTGCTGTCGGGGCGTGAGCTGACGTGGCGGGGCGTGCCGTCGCTGCGGGTGGATCCTCCTCCCAGCGAGATCATGCACGTCCCCAAAGACCGGCGTCTGTCCCCGACGTCCCGGCGCGCCTGATTCGGTCACGCTGTCGCTCCTCCAGCGGCACGGGCCTCGGCGTGAGCGCGCCTCCCCGGTGCAAGGCTGCCTTGCTCGACCCACCCCATTTGCGTTCCGGAGCCTTCATGATCTCGTCACCAACTTCTTTCTCTGCGCTCGTGCTCTCGTTGACTCTCATCCCGCTACTCGGCTGCGCCTCGGCGCCCGTCCAGCACGGCACGATCACCACCTTGAGCGCGGCCACCTCCGCGTCGTCGCCGCGTTGTCAGCACCGCGTTCCCGAAGAGGTCTGCACTCGCTGCCATCCTGAGCTGGTGGCGAAGTTCAAGGCGGCGAAGGACTGGTGCGCCGAGCACGACGTCGCCGAATCGCAGTGCTTCGAATGCCAACCGGATCTCACCTTCGATCCCCTGCCCCCGCTGCCTGCCAACGCGGACATGATCGAGATCTCGAAGGAGGGTGAGGACGTCCCGGCGCTCGAGGCGCATCTGGTACCCGGCAAGGTGACCGTCTTCGACTTTTACGCTGTCTGGTGCGCGCCCTGTCGGAAGATCGACGCGCACCTGTTCGGCCTGCTGGGCAAACGGCAGGATCTCGCGCTTCGCAAGCTCAACGTGGTCAGCTGGGAGACGCCGCTGGCCGCACGCTATCTCGTCGGTGTGCCCAACCTTCCTTACCTGATCGTCTACGGCAAGGACGGCAAGCGCGGCAAAACCATCGCGGGGCTCGATCTCGCTGCCCTCGACAAGGCCATCGCCGAGGCGGCTCGGTGAGCGTGAGATCCCCGGTCGTCATCGGGCTCGCGTGCTTCGTCGGTCTCCTCGCTCTGTTGGACGCGCAGCCGGCGGCGGCCTGTGCCGGTTGTCGCAATCCCAATTTGCCGATCACGCGTCTTTCGACCGCACAGCTGGCACCAGGGCAGATCCGCGCCAGTGCTCTCGTCAGCGCCACAACGCTCAACGTGGTTCACGAGGCCGGTTGCGCCGATGCGGCGACGTGCGACGAACGACCGGTGCAGCCGCCCTTTCTGCATGATCAGGACATTTACCCGGGTGAACTACGCGTGGTGGCCGAGGTTGGCATCAGCGCCAGCTGGGGCGCTGAGGTTCAACTTCCGCTTCGGATCACGAGCACGCGCATCCGTTACACCGATCTCGCAGGTGCGCCCTATCAGCCGGCGGATCCGGGCGTGCACCATCGCAACGAGACGCTGGCGGGCCTGGGGGATCCCTGGCTACTGGCCCGCTGGGGAGATCTCTTCGGTCGAACCGCGGTGACCGGTCGTGCGGGTGTCACGCTGCCCCTCGGACGCACCGAAGCGGATCCTTTCGCACTTGGGGCGGTGGGCCTGCGCCATCAACACATTCAGTTCGGCAACGGGACCTTCAACCCTCTGTTGATGCTGGACGTGTCGCACAACTTCGGTCGGACCGATGTGAGCGCTTACGCACAGACCGAGCTGGGGCTCGCCGACAACGAGCATGGTTTTCGTCCAGGGCATCGGTACTTCACCGGCCTTCAGGCGGGGCGGTTGATCTGGCCGCGCCTCACTTTGGCGCTCGGACTCGATGTGATCGGCGAGCGGCCCGAACGCTGGGGCGGTAAGATTCAACAAGACGGCAACCTCGGCAGGACCGAGCTGCTGGGAGGTGTCTCGGTGACTCGGTCATTCGGAACGACCGTTGCCAGCGCGATCGTACGATTCCCGATCGTCCGGCACATCGTGGCGGGTGACGAGCCGCAAGGAAGGTTGTCGTCGCCCTTGATGGTAAGTCTGATCGTCAGCCGTACCTTCGCGAGGTTCCTCCCATGAACGCAGCTCCTGTCGTCATGGTGGTCGACGACGATTCCGCGATTCGCCACAGCCTGTCCGAGCTCTTGCGCGACGAGGGATACGCCGTGACCGCGTTCGAGAACGGTCAGCGCGCGCTCGATTGGCTGCGCAGCTCGGCGGTGCGACCGCGCGTCGTCCTGCTCGATCTCATGATGCCCGTGATGGATGGCTTTGCGTTCCTCGAGGAAAAGGAGAAGGACCCGGCGATCGAGGATCTGCCGGTCGTCGTCATCACGGCGGGCAATGGCTGCGGCGAGGTCACCCGGCGCCATCGCATCGCCGACTGTTTCCCCAAACCGTTTTCCGTGACGGCGCTGCTGGCGGCCGTGGGGCGTGCCTGAGCCGCGCCATGGCGGCTTTGAAGATCGCGACCTTCAACATCAACAACGTCGTCCGGCGGCTGCCGCAGCTGCTGCGTTGGTTGAAAGAGGCGTCGCCCGACGTGGTCTGCCTGCAGGAGCTCAAGGCGACCCAGCTCGAGTTCCCCATCGCTGCGATCCGCGAGGCAGGCTATGGCGCCCGCTGGGTCGGGCAGACGTCCTGGAACGGCGTGGCGGTGCTGGCAAAGGGCGCCGACCCGATCGAGATCCGGCGCCGCTTGCCCGGTGACGCCGCCGACGACCAGAGCCGCTACCTGGAGGTCGCCGCGCTCGGAATCGTGGTCGGCTGCCTCTATCTACCCAACGGCAATCCCCAGCCGGGGCCCAAATTCACATACAAGCTGGCCTGGTTCGAACGGCTGGCGGCCCACATGCAAGGCCTTCACGGCTGCGGCCATCCCGTCATCGTGGCTGGCGACTACAACGTGGTGCCGACCGACCTCGACATTTACAACCCCAAGTCGTACGCGGGCAACGCTCTGCTGCAGCCGCAGAGCCGCGCGGCCTATCAAAGGATCCTGGATCAAGGGTGGATCGACGCCATCCGGACGCTGCACCCGGAAGAGCGGATCTACACGTTCTGGGATTACCTGCGAAATCGCTGGCCGCGCAATGCGGGGCTGCGGCTGGATCATTTGCTGCTCAACCCGGTTCTCGCGCCAAGGCTAAAGGCGGCGGGGGTAGATGTGGCGGTTCGGGGTTGGCCTGACGCCAGCGATCACGCACCGGCGTGGGTCATGCTCGCGGCCTGAGGCGTCGTGCCTGCGACCGTCGGGGTGGCCGCGGCGCCCACCCGGCCCCAGGTTGCTCTCAGTGCAATCACCGCTCGTTTCGTCAGGCCGGGGTCGGGTGGCGCTGCTTGCTGTCGTGCTCGAGGCGATGCTTGGCTGCCAACGGGTGAAGTCCTCGGATGCCACGGTGGAACCCGGCGAGAGTCTGTTCGAAGCCCTCGCGCGCGAGACAGGCGCCAAGACCGCCCGCAACAACGAGCTGCGCTTGCTCGAGGACGGCGCGGTCTTTCCTGCCCTGATCAGCGACATCCGCAAAGCGCGCGTCAGCATCCACGTCTTGATGTACATCTGGCGCGGCGAAGGTCAGCCCTCACGCGGCGTCGGCGAGGCGATCCTGGCGCGCGCGCCCGGAGTCGCCTGTCGCATCGTGATCGATCCCTTCGGCTCGCTGAAGTTCGACGAAGCGTTAGAAAAGCGGCTGACCGCTTCGGGCTGCGACATCCGCCGCTACGATCGCGGGCCGCTGCCGGATCCGCTCGGCCGCACCCACCGCAAGATCGTCGTCGTCGACGGAAAAAGGGCCATCACCGGCGGCTTTGGCATCTGGGAGTCGTGGCTCGGTAACGGGCGCAAGCCGGAAGAATGGCGGGACACGGCGGTCGCCGTTACGGGACCGGTGGTGGCGGATCTGCAACGCGCCTTCGAACAGAATTGGCGTGAGGTGGGAGGGGCACCACTGCCCAAGGCCGACTACCCAGAGCCGGAGGTTATGGGAAAGACGCCGGCGGTATTCATCGCCACGTCACCCACGCCCGGCAAAGAATCGGCGGCCGAGGCGATGTTCCGCCTGCTGATAGGCACCGCCAAGAAGCGCCTCTTGATCGCGAACTCCTACTTCGTGCCTGACGAACGCCTCCAGGCGCTGATCGTCGAGCGGCGCAAGGCCGGGGTCGACGTGCGGGTGCTGGCGCCGGGGCCGGTGCACGACGTTCCCCCGGTGCGAGCCGCGCAGAGAGCGACCTACGAGGCGTTGCTGGAAGGGGGCGTGCGCATCTTTGAATACGAAGCGAGCATGATGCACGCCAAGACGATGGTCATCGACGACCGCTACGTGAAGATCGGGTCGACCAACATCGACAAGTTGAGCTTCGAGCACCTCGAGGAAGGCTCGCTGGTCGCGCGGGATCCCGATCTCGCCCGCGCGATGTCGAAGCGCTTCGATGAGGATCTGGCCTTCACCAAGGAGATCACGCGCGAGCTGTGGCGAAACCGAGACACGCTGCCCGAGGTCGGGCGTCAGGGTGCGGGGCTGCTCAGCGACTGGCTGTGACGATGGGCCAGGCGCGGGGCTCCTGTTCAGGACTGGCTGGTCGCTAGCGTCTGCACGCCCGAAGTCTTGCGCCGACGACGCTGCAGCAGCGCGATGCCCACGATGGCGTCGCCGAGTTTTGCAATGATGTGGGCGGTGACGATGCGATCCGTGAGCGACAGTGAAGGCACGTCGTTCTGCAACGCCGGCGGAGGAGCGACGTCGACCTCGGCATGAAGCGGTGCTCTGCCCAGGCCCCATCTGGTGGGCGAGCGGCCATCGTCCACGACGACGAAGGCGAACGCGGCCACGAAGATGCCGAGAAAGAGCGCGCCCATTCGATGCGCGCGCACGTAAAAGCAGACCGTGGGAAAAGGCAGCGCCACCGCGAGCGCCAGCGCCCAGCCGAGCCGCGGGTGCTGTCGAGGGGGGCCGCTCGATGTGGGAGTTTCGGAGTCCGCCGCCTCCTCGCGCCCATACCAGGCTCGGGCCTGTCGTTCGGTCTCATCCGCCACATCGTGTTCCAGCCGCGCCAGGGCATCTTGCCCCTGGCGAAGCTGCGACGACGGGACGGTCACCCGCCAGGGTTCGGCGAAGACCGTCGGGCGATAGGGGTGATCGGGGATGGCGCGGGCGAATTGCGGCTCGACTCCCGCTTCCACGAGAGCGGCTCGCACCATCTCGGCGGCGCCCTCATCGGGCACAATCACGAGGGTCGTGCGTGACACGAACCAAATCTAGCACGCAGTGGGACAGCGCAAGGCCTGGCAGGACGGCTCGTCAGGGAGGGGCCCCGGGCCTCAATGGAATGCGCGATACCGCCGATGACGACGAAGTTCGGCGGCGTTCCGCCGACACCCCATGCAGAACAGCCGCCGCAGCTACATACGCACCGTCGCTGATGTCGCCAAGGTCTGTGGTCTTGGCCTCGCCCTCGTGGGCGTGACGATGGTCGTGCGTGCTGCTGCCGCGCGGACCGTGCCCCCGCCGGCGCTGGCGCTGGCAAGCCTGACCCCACGGGTCCCCTCGCCAGCGGATCTGGCGTTGCAGGGCAGCACCCCGACTCTGCCGCCGCGGGATCGCATCGTCGCCATCGAGAACGTCAACTCTCGCGAAGAGGCCGTCTTCAACATCGGCCCAGGTGGTTACGTGCGGTCGGACCAGGTGCCGGCGCTCGAGCGCTTCTTTCGCTGCCGCCGTACCGACCGCCGCAACCCGATCGACCCGGCGGTGCTCGAGCTGCTGGCGCAGATCTCGGAACGCTGGCCGGGGCGCGTGATCGAATTCCTCTCGGGCTTTCGTGCTCCGCCCTTCGGCGTGCCGAACTCGCGTCACTTCATTGGTCATGCGATCGATCTTCGGGTGCGCGGCGTGCGGACCAGCGAGGTGCGCGACTTCCTCTGGCGCGAGCACGCTGGCATCGGCGTCGGCTACTACGCCGAAGGCGACTTCGTGCACGTCGATTCACGCGGCGACAAAGCCGAAGCCGCCTGGTCGGGGCACAACGAGTCCGCGACTTACGAGCGCAATCCCGCCTGGGCACGCCGGCTCGTCAGATCGGTCGCCGCCCACCTGGGCTCCGGCGCTGAATCGAGCGGTTCGGATCACGTAGCCGCCGTGCGGTAGTTCGCAGGCGGCTCGTCGACCGTCAGTGAGCGACGAAATCCACGCCGCCTGTGGTGGATTTCGAACGCAGGGGTGGCGTTGGGCCGCGAAGGTTGCCGTTGCCAACGGCGGCACGCTCTCTGCTACTGTCGCGCACCATGCGCCCACACGTCATCGCGTCCCGTCTTCTCGTTGCGAGTCTGATCGGCATCGGCCTGCCCGGACTCGCGTTCGCACAGGCTCCTGCGGCGGGCGTGAGCGGCTCGGCAGCGGAGGCCCCGGCGGCCGCGGCGACGATGGCTGACCCCAACATCGATCGCGGCTTCATCCTGCCGACGGCGATGACCCAACCCAAAGGCAGCCTCACCTACAACAACTACGAGCTGGTCTTTCACGGGCTCACCTACGGCATCACCGATGACCTGCAGATCAGCGGGACGGTCCTCGCACCGCTGACGAAGGACTTTCCCTTCATCGGGTTCGGCTCGCTCAAGGGCCGCCTCGTCCGTGCGGAGCGCTTTCATCTCTCTTTGCTCGGCTCGGTCACCTACGCGACCGGCATCAGCGGTAGCGACGATGACAACTTCTACACGCTCGGCGCCGGCGGCTTTGCCAGCTTCTGTCTCAATTCGGACTGCTCGTCGCTCCTCAATGCGCAGCTCAGTTATCAGCTGGCGGACGCCTCGGGCGCACCGTCTGTGGCTCATCTGTTCGTCTACGGCGGGTCGGCGGTCATCCGCCTCAGCAAGCACGTCAAGCTGCTCGGTGAGGTGACCTCGGCGGGAGGCGGTGTCGACGGCGAGTTCGAGAGCCTCGATGCGGCGCTGTTCAGCTACGGCGTTCGTTTCCACTCGGGCAGCATCGCGGGCGACGTCGGCTTCATCAAGCCGGTCTTCGACTCCGATGACGAGCTGCTCTTCGGCATCCCCTTTATCAATTTCTCCTATCGCTGGGAGTAGTCATCCGCGGCTGTCGAAGGCAGCCGGCCGGCCGCGCGGTAGAGATGCGCCAGCGAGATGAGTAAGCGTTCGAGCTCGGCATAATAGGCGCCCTGTCGCATCTGAGGTTTCCGATCCCGCAGGGCGCCGATCGCACGTTCGAGCTCGTCACGCTTCTTGCGCACCGCCGGGCTGAGCGCTACCTCGGCCGGCGGCGGGATCAGGAAGGTCTGCCGGGCGCGAGAGCCATCGCGTGAGGCGATTTTGGCCCCACCAGCGACCCCTGCTTGCTGGGTATCGAGGCGCGCGGCCGGTGTACCGACGCCATCGCCATCGTCTTCGATGAGCGGGTGTTCGGTGGCGAGCAGACCCTCTTCGCCAAAAGACGTCTCCACGCGCCGGCTAGCATGGCGAAAGGCCTCCAGCAGCGAGACGCCGCCGTCGCGATCCAGATCGGCCTGGCGATCGGCTATGGCTTCGGCGAAGAATCCACCGAAACGAGGCGCGCTCTGCTCGCGGCCCGATTGGGTCGCGGTCACGATGATTCGCTGCGGGCCGCTCAAAGCGCGGAGGAAAGCTCCGCTGGCCGATGCGCCGTTCACGATGATCAGGGGTCGCGCGATCGCCTTGCTCCAGGTGCCGAGCTCCTCGGCGGTGACGTCGGTCCCGCGCAGATTGAAGCGCGCGTGGCGGCCGTCGTAGGTCCCGTGGCCGATGAGGATCAGCCAGAGCGGCGCTTCGCTGGCGCCGCGCGCGCTCTTCAAGGCCGACTCCAGGCGCGCGCGATCGGTCGTGCCGCTTTTGCCGCCGTTGTCTTGCCCGGCTCTGGGCTCGCCGATCACGGTCACGGCGGCGCCCGCTGCGGCAGCCGCCTTCTCCCAGCGCGTGCGCACCTCGCGGAACCGAGCGGCATAACTCGCGGAGCCAGGAGCGCCCGCAACCAACACGACCTCCGGGCGCGCAGAGGCGTCTGGGGCGGCCGCCGGTGCAGCCGTGCCTGCAGCGGCCTGCGCCCAGAGCAGCCAGCTGCCGAGCAGCGTGAGGTTCATGGCTGGCCTCCGCGACGACGCAGGGTCCATTCGGCCGCCAGGCAGGCGAGCGCGAGCAGCCAGACGAAGGGGGAATGCCAGAGCGGACGCAGCTCCAGATCGCTGAGCGGGGCGGGACGGTCCTTCAGACGATCGACGAAGGCGGCGAGCCCTTCGACCGGGATCACCTCACCACCGGTGGCCGCCGCCAGGGTGGCGAGCACGCCTTTGTCGACGCGGATCGAGCGGTGTTCGTCGGCGTCGAGATCCATCGCGCGGCCGACCTCGGCCTCGCCGAGCGAGCGACCGTCGGCCCCGACCGCTCTCACCTCGACGCGGTGGACGCCGGCGCCTTGGGTCTGGAGGGCCGCTTCGTGCACGCCCGACTCGCTCCCCGCGGTGGTCGCCAAACGCGTGCGACGGCCGTCGGGTGCGATCGCGTCGACCTCGAGGCGGGCGTCGTCGGCGGGACGGTAATCGCGTCCGCGCACGCGGACAGAGACGGCGAGCGTCGCGGGATCGTCGCGGCTGGGAGCAAGCGTAGCCGTGATTGGTCGGGGCACGTCGCGGACCACCGCTCGCAAGAACTGGCGCCAGAACTTGCCGAGATCGTCAGCTTCGTTGGGTGCGCGTCGCAGGCCCCAGCGCCACAGATCGCCCACGGTCAAGGCGGCGACGCGCCCCTCGCCCGCGCGTTGCACGACGAGGGCGGGCAGCTCGGCTCTGTCGTCGCCGCGACGTTCGCCTGCCCCGGTCGGCGTGAGCGTCGCTAGCACCGAGGCGCCGGGTTTGATCCCACGCGCGACGCTGACCACCTGAAAGCCCGGGATCGCCGCCAGCCGCGCGCGCTCCGCCTCTTCGTTGTCGGCCAGGCGCATCCAGGCTTCCAGCCAGCCTTCCCGGCTGAGGCCGTAGCGGGCGGGTGTGACGGCTGGGCTGGTGACAGGACGATCGAGATAGACCGGCAGCAGATCCCCGATCCGCGTGCGCGCATAGCCGCCGTGGGCAAACGAGCCGACTCCCCCCAGCATGACCAGGCCCCCGCCGCGCTCGGCGACGAAGCGTTCCACCAGCGCCTGCTGGGCGGCCGTGAAGAAGCCCGCCTCGACGTCGTCGAGCAGCACGGCCTGATAGTCGAAAAGCTCCTCGGCCGTGCGCGGAAAACCGGCGCGTAGCTCCTCGGCATCGCGCGTGCCGAGACGTTGTAGGACGGGTTCGTCGAAACGTTCGGCGTCCTCCGCCGTGGTGCCAAAGCCGCGGAAGAGTGGATTGACCGACTCGCCCTTGCGCGTGAGAAACGCGAAGCGCGGCTCGCGCGGGGCGAGGCGCACCAGAGCGACCAGCTCGAGCGCAGGATCGCTTTTGAGCGAGCGACTGAGGAACTTGTACTCCCAGCTCGGCCGGCCGCCGACGTAGAGCAGACGCGACTTTCCATGCGGGCGCGGGACCACCACGCTGCGCGCGTTGTTGGCCGCTGTGGCCTCTTGCAACGATCCCGCGCGGGTGGGGCGGACCACGACGGTGTGGTGAGTCGATGCGACGACCGGCAGCGACTTGTCCAGCGGCGGCGTCGGGGACGTCGGCGTCGCGCTCGGCTTCACCCGGAAGCGGAAGGTCTCGACGGCTTCGGCTGAGTCGGGTGAAAAGTCCCGCGTCTCGAGGACCAGGCCGGTGGCGTCGCGCAGCTCCACGGAGAGAGCCGCCCCGCTCGCCCCGACCGCTTCGACACGTGCGGTGATCTCGGTCGGCGCGTCCTCGAAGAGCGTGTCGTTGGCGGTAACCTCGGTGACCGCCAGGTCGACGGCGCCCGCGGTATCGCCGGCCAGCACCGGGTAGATCGGTGGCAGACCGGCGAGTTCGGCACCGCCGAGACGCGCGAGATCGTCGGTCGCGTTGCCGTCGGTTAGCAACACCACGCCGGCCAGCGGTGCGCCCTTCCAGCGGTCGGCAAGCGTGCGCAGGGCCGCGCCGAGGT
>JANNNO010000413.1:0-7686 GCA_031398585.1 Myxococcales bacterium
GCCTCCTTCTCGTCGACCAGCGTGAGCACGAGATCGCCCGGCGCCAGCATCTGACCTGGGCGGATCCGCAGGTTGCGCACCACGCCCGCGCGTGGCGCTCGCACCTGCCGCTGACGAACCCGCGCGGCTGCCAGCTCTCGCGCGGCCCGCAGCGATGACAGCGATTGTTTGGTCGCCTCGTCATGCGGCTGCAGCAGGATGCGCACCAGCTTGAGCTCGAACTCCCGATCGAGCTGCGCCAGCTCCTGCTGCTCGGTCTCGGTGTGAAAGCGGACGAGCGTCTGACCCGCTTTGACCTCGGCGCCCGGTTCGACGTCGACGCCGGTCACGAGGCCGCCGGTCGAGGTCGCGAGGTCGAGCCTTCCCAGCGCTCTGACCACCGCTGGCCCGTGGGCGTACTCGCCGACCTTGGCGAAGATCAGGAAGAGCACTGCGGCCGCCGCCATGGCGATCAGCAGGAAGTACGTGCGATCGATCCAGCGAGGCGTCAGCGCCAGCGGAGCGCCTTTTTCTCGCGCCGAGACGAAGGCCTCACGAGCCTCCTGCCGGAACAGGTTCTTGCGCGCTTTCATGCCACCGTCCTCACGGAGCCCCCACGGCTGGGGCCGCGGCCGTTCGAGGCGCGGGTAGGAAGACACGCGCTATCGTGCCCGTCGCAAGCGCCGTCGTTGGCGGCGCCACGGCGCTCTGACCATCGCCCGGCGGCATGGGGGTTGCCGTCGTCTCGAGCATCGCGGCTGCGAAGACCATGCGCGAAGCCGCATCGATCTCGGGACTGACGCCTGAGACGCGGGCGCTGAGCACACGCGCGCCGTCCTCCAGCCGCACCTCGACGCGGGTGCCGACGGCCACCGCGCCCGCTCGATCCTCCGGGATGGCGAAGCGCACCCGCGGCTCGCCCCGCCCGACGAGTCGCACGACAGGTCGTTGCGGACCGGCCAGCGCACCGACCGCCAGATAGCGTTCGACGATGGTTCCGGCGAACGGCGCGCGCACCGTGGCTTCGCCGCGCGCCTCGGTCAGCTGCGCGACCCGGGCTCGCTCCTGCAGGACCTCCCGCCGGGCGCCGTCGATCTCCTCTGCCGTGATGGCACCAGGACGGGTTCGCGCCAGTCGCACCCGCCGGGAGAGCCGTCGACTCGCTTCGTCGAGGGCCGCCTTCGCAATCGCGAGACTGTGCTGCGAGGCCTGCACGTCGAGCCTGACCAGCCCGGCGCCCGCCTCGACCTCGTCACCCGGCTTGACGAAGATCTCCTCGATGCGGCCTTCGACCTTGGGCTCGACCTCGACGGATTCGCCTGCGACGACGACGCCGATGAATCCGGGATCGGGTGAACCGGCAGCTTGCCGGGCGGTCGCGACGGTCACGGGTACCAGCGCAGCTGGCGCTCTGGCGCCCTCGCCACAGGCCGATGCGCTGAAAAGGGCGATCGCGACCAGAATTCGCCGGCGGCCGCTCATGGCGTCGCACCCATGGCCGCGAAGAGAGCCGCACGCGTCTCGGCGACCGCGATGGTGGCAGCGATGACCTCGATCTCCAGGGTCTCGAGCTCCTCTTCCGCCGAGAGAACCTCGAGCAGCAAGGCATGGCCGGTCTGGTAGCGGCGGCGTAAGAGATCAAGGCTCCCTTCAGCCAGCCCCTGGGCCTGCCGCAACGGTGGCAAGCGCGCCATGGCACCTTGCAGCCGTGCGTGGGCGGTTCGGACCTCGGCGAGAGCTTCGTGAATCACACGTTCGGCCTGCAGCGCGATCTTGCGTTGCTCGGCCTCTGCCGAGCGCACCGCCTGGTAGGTCGTGAAGCTGTCGAAGAGCAGCCAGCTGGCGAGCAGACCCGCGCTGTAGCTGCCGATGAGGCGCGGCTGCGGCAGTCCGAAGGCTTCGTTGCGAGCATCCGCGCGCGCAAAGAGGCTGAGGTGAGGCCAGAGATCGCCGCGCACCGTGCCCACCCGGTGACGCTCGGCTTCGGCGTTGGAGCTCGCCTGCTCGACTTCGGGGCGCTGTCGGGCGCGGGCCAACGCCTCGTCGAGTGAGGGCGCTGCCGTCGCGATGGGCGGATCCTCGGTGAGGGTGAGCTCGTCCTCGATCTGAAGCGCCGAAGCGAACTCCGCGCGTGCCTCCGTGACCTCCGCATCCCAGCGGGCCAGCTCGGCCTCCTGCCGCAAGACCGCGATCCGCGCTCTGTGCACGTCGGGTTTGGGGGCAATGCCTGCCTCGGCGCGCGCGACGATGATCTCGGCCATCTCTCGCCGCCGGGTCAGCGCCCGCCTTGCTGTCTGTCGCGCCAGCTCGGTCGACCGTACGGCCCAGTAGGCCCGGGTCACCTCGAGGGCGAGGGTGGAGCTCTGCGCCCGGAAGGCCGCCCGCGCCGCTCGCTCGCGCAGGCGAGCCTCCGACCAGCTGGCTTCCAGCCCGAAGCCGGTGAAGATCGGCACTTCCAGATTGGCGGTGAGGTCGATGAGGCGAACCCGACCTGCTGGATCACAGGCGCCCTCGAACGATTCGCAGACGGCAGCCGGCGCGTTGATGTTCCGCCGTTCCACCTGCTCGCTGATGCGCCCGTCGAGGGTGAGTCGCACTCGCTTGAGGCCCGCGCGCCAACGGCCGAGCCGTGCCAGCTCGACGTCGAGCGCCGCTTGCCCGATCTCGGCTCGCCGGTGCTGCGCCAGGGCCACCGCGTCCGCGAGGCCCAAGCGACGTTCCGCTCGCGCCTCACCCGATGCTGCGAGCAGACAGACGAGCAGGGCCGCGCCCGGCAAGGGCGACCATGCGGAAAGGGTCGAGTGAGGTCGTCGCTGCATCGCGCGCCGTGTACGGTCCCACCGAACGGTCTCGTTTGGTGGCCCGGTACGATTGGCAATTCAAGTTACGAAACTTTCATAAGGTATAGTCGGACTTGCCCCTACACGACGGAAAAAGGCGACCGCCGGGCTCCCGGTTCGGAGTCGAATTCGTCCATCACGGAGCCGACGCCGGCTCGGCCGGAAGACCCGGCAGGGCGCGTTCCCGCAGCGTGCGTCGAAAGCGCGGGCGGTAGGTGTCGTGGCAGCCCGTGCAGGCGCGGTTGACGGCGGCAAAGTCACGTCGGGAGGCGGCCAGCGCCCCCCCGTCGGCCCACGCCGCCCAGCCCGTGAACCCCGCGGGTGCAGCGGCCCCGAGTCGACGAAAGGCGTCGGCGACGGCCGAATAGTCTTCACGCGACAAAGGACCGCTGAGGTGGTGGTCCATCCAGAGCTGCAGCGGGCATTCGGGCATGCCCGCCTGCCCACAGGTCGGGTTCGTGATCTCGGGCAGGGGCGGCTCTATCCGTGGCTCGACGCGGACCGGCTCGGTCCTGACTGGCCCCGGTCGCAGCGGCGCAGGCGGTGCGCTGGTGGCTGCCTTCTCCTCGCAAGCCACGCTTGCCGCGAGCAACAGCGTCGCGAGCCAGATTCGCCCACAGAGAGGCAGGCGCATGCCCGCGATCCACACCTCCTGCCGATCGGCGGAACCGGGGGGGCCCTTGAGAGGTCACACAGCCGACCCAGCGGCCCGACCGCCGACGGTCAGTCCAGCCTCGGCCGGCGCAATCAGTCCTGATCAGTCCAGGATCGGCGCGCGGTGGGGGGTGGCGATGCGAGGGCCATCGACGAGATCCTCGTTCTCGCGATCGGGAACGTCGGTCGGCAGTCGCGGGTTCGCTCTCGGTCGTGGGGCTGCCGGCTTGTCGGCGGCAGGCCGTTTCAAGGGAGGTGCCGCTTCGCGCGCGTAGCCGTTGGTTCGGGCTGCCTTCGCTTTGGCTTCGGTGCGCGTCTGGGCGAACCGCTCGGCTCGCTCGCGACGGATGCGAGCCTCGGCGTCATCGGCCAGGGCACGATTTGCCGCTTTTGCGGCCTTCGCCGCCTTGGCTTCGCTAGTGGCCTCCGCAAGCGCGGCGGCTCGTTCCGACCCGACCCGCTCACCGACGCGAGCTGCGGGCTTGCCACTGGTCGAGCCTGCTGGTGGGACGGCGGCGGGCGCCTGATCGTCGGGCGCGATCTTGGTCGGCGCCGGGGCTTGCGCCTTCACGGCAGCGGGCATTTCGGCCGGAGGCGGGGGGACGGGGATCGTCGGCGCAGCGATCGAAGCGGGGGAGGGTGCGCTGGGTGACGGTGGCGCCGATTCCACGACGGGTGCCGGCGGCAGACCCGGACGCAAGCCGATGACCGCGACAGCCGCGACCGCCGCGCCCACCAGGGCGAACGCCATACCGCGGAACTTTCCGCGGGACTCGGGCTGCTGCGGCAGCTCGTTGGTGCCGATGACCGAGACCGGACCGACGCCGCTGCGGGTGTCGCCGCTGAACTGTCGTGGCGGCCCCATCAGCATGGTGGCGCCGGGCGCATGAACCGGGTAGCTCGGCGTCGCCATGGTTCCGGCCGGCGCACCGCCGGTCACACTCGCCGTCGGGGCGGGAGGCTGCGCGAAGTAGTCGCCCCAGACCATGCGACCCTTTTGCGAAGCGAAGGGCAGAAGGCCGTTGCCCATCTCGTGCACCGTCGGGTAGCGGTCTTCTGGACGGATCGCCATCGCGCGCAGGATCACCGATTCCATCGCAGGCAGGACGTCGGGCCGGAGCGCTCGGGGCCGCGTGAAGCGCCCCTCGCTGATGGCGCGCATGATCGTGAAGATCGTGTCGCCCTGATGGGGGCGCTGCCCGGTCAGGCATTCGTAGAGGATTACGCCGAGCGCGAACTCGTCGCTGCGCCCGTCGACCGGCATTCCGGTGACCTGTTCAGGCGACAGGTAGTGAGTCGTGCCCATGACCGAGCCGGAATTCGTGAGGCCGCCGGCGACGTCCTCGTCGAGCAGCTTCGAGATGCCGAAATCGAGCACCTTCGGCACCACGTCGCCCAGAGGCGTTCGCGACAGAAAGATGTTCTGCGGCTTGAGGTCGCGGTGAACCACGCCCTTTTCATGGGCCGCGAAGACCCCCGCGCAGACGGCGAGCATGACGTCCGCGACGAAGCTGGCATCGAGTCCCGCGGGAGCATGCGAAATGAGCGACGACAGATCCTCGCCACGGAGGATCTCCATGACGATGTAGACGACGCCCTGGTCGGAGCCGAAGTCGGTTACGTCGCAGACGTTGGGGTGACCGAGGCGAGATGCGGCCGCTGCCTCCCGCATGAAGCGGGCCTCGGCGCGCGGGTCGCTGGTCAAGGCCGGGTTCATGGTCTTGAGCGCGACGGTCTTACCAATGCTGGTGTGAACCGCCTCGTAGACAGCGCCCATGCCGCCCGAGCCGAGCTGACGAACGATCTGATACTTTCCCAGCACCAGGCCCTGGGGAAGATTGTTGGTGGCATGCCCGCCGCCCGTGCCGTAGGCCGCGGGCGGTCGAGACGATCCGCCCGTCGCATTGGCGAGGGCATTGCCGAGATGGGGAGCCGCGCCTTGTCCGCCCGGCGTGTAGGGAACCGCTTGTCCCGTGCTCCACGGCGCCTGCGAGCCCGAAGCGTCGGGACGGCGCGAGCCTCCGCTATCCACGGGAACGCCGGGAAGCGAGGGGTTGCGAGGGTCGGAGCCGTTCATGAAATCACTGCGAGTTTAGCCGAAGGAAGGTTTGCCAAAGGTAGGGAGCGGGCGCAGGACGTGATCGAAACCTCAGCCAGCGCAGAGGTAGGTGTTGATGGGAGCCGCGCGTCGCAAATCAGTCCGGACGCAGTATGGATCAACTCTCCGCCAGCGCGCGCCAAACTATCGTGGAATTTTGCTTCCGAACCGGTCGACAGCATCTCTATCCAAGAACGATCCGCGAGGGCGGTACGGACAGGCATTTCTCGGCTGCACGGCGAAAAAGTTCCCTCTGGCCGTGATCTGCGTTCCGAAAGTTCGCGCACGCCTGGTTAGACTCCTGGGGTGCCCTCCGTGCCACGCGACCGCCCCGGGCGGGGCGATCCCGAGCGCGACAGCTTCGAAGACGCGATGGCCGACGTCACGCCCATCGACCGACGAAAGAGCCGGCTGGTGGCGCCGCCACCCCCTCCGCGTCCCCGCGCAGCGGCAACCGCAGCCGCTGTCCCCGCTGTTGCCTCACCGCGGCTAACCGCGCTGCCAAGGCCCGGCGATGGCTTCGCTTTCGCGGCAGATGGCGTCGATCGACGCGTTCTCAAAGAGCTCGAAGGCGGACTTCGCCCGGTCGAAGCGACTCTCGATCTGCACGGACGCAAGAGCCGAGAAGCCGACGCCGCGTTGACGGCGTTCGTGCGAGGCGCCCAGGCGGGTGGCCGTCGTGTGCTCCTCGTGGTGCATGGACGCGGACTCGGTTCGGGCCGTGACGGTCCGGTCCTGCGTCAGCTGGTGCTCGAGCGCCTGACGTCGTCGTCGCTGGCACTCGGTATCCTGGCCGTGGTCTCGGCCCCGCCACGCCAGGGCGGAACCGGCGCTTCGCTGGTGCTGTTGCGCCGATCGTGAGTGGACCCTCGTGATGCTGCGCCGGGCTTGGCGGGCGCGCTCGGCGAGCCCATCTTGTCGGTGAGGCGAATGAGGCAGGCCGCATGGGCGGCGCTTGTAAAAGAGATGATCGTTTCCGGCTTGGCCCAGGCCGTCGTGGACGGAGCCGCGGCCGTGCTTCAAGTGGGTGATGTCATGGAAATCACGATGGACGCGCCAATCTCCAGTCAATCAACGTCAACCGCGATCGCTTTGAAGATCGCGGGGCGGCGATCTCTTGCTCAACGGACGTTTTCACCACTGGATGCCGGTGACCTTGATCAACGGCAAGGACAACGAGGGGCTCGCCCAGATCCTCTTCGACGTCACCAGCAACCGAAGCGCACCGTCATCGGCCGCCCTCAAGTCAGAGGCCAAACCCGAGGTCAAGGGCGGTGCAAAGCCGGCATCTCGGGTCGCAGCGCCCAAGAACGAGCGGCCGCTCTTCGAGTTCGTGACCACATCGGTGAAGAACACCGGGCCGCAGTCGTATCGTCTCTTGGGGCGGATGCGGGCAGGCATTTACTCGGGCGACGTCGAGGCCGTGCTCGAGAGCCCTCGGGGGCACACGCCGTTCTTCGCCATCACCTTCACCATCGACCGAGAGAAGTTCGCCAAACTCTGGACGGCTTTCGAGGACCGGGCGGCCGAGGCGATCGCGAACGGCCAGGACGAGCTGCGTCCCTGGGCGTGGCTGCGCGAGCCGATGCTGGCAGCGGCCTGATTCTCGCACCGACGACGGCGAGCTTGCGAACGGCGGGCTTGCCGTCGCCGATTTCCGAGTAACCTTCGCGCCCCATGTCTCACGCCAGCCTGCGCGCCTGCATCGACGACCTCGCGCAACACGGACACCTGGTTCGCATCGAGGAGGAGATCGACGCGCGGCTGGAAGCCGCCGAGATTCACCGCCGCGTCTTCCAGGCCGGCGGCCCCGCGCTCTATTTCGCGCGAGTCAAGGGCTGCCGCTTTCCGATGGTCAGCAACCTGTTCGGCACGTTGCCGCGGGCGGAGTTCATGTTCCGCCACACCATCGAGACCGTGCGGCGGCTGATCGAGCTCAAGATTGATCCCACCAACCTTTGGAAGCGGCCTTGGCGTTATGCCCGCGTCCCGCTGGCGGCGCTGACGCTGCTGCCGCGGCGGGTGTCGGGCGGCCCGGTATTGGCGGGGCAGGCGCAGGTCTCGGATCTGCCGCAACTGGTCTGCTGGCCCGATGACGGAGGACCGTTCATCACG
>JANNNO010000439.1:0-20182 GCA_031398585.1 Myxococcales bacterium
CCTCGCCGCCGTGCCAGAGGACGGCCTCGGCGAAGCCGCGCGCGCGGCCGTCGTGCAGCAGCAGATTGTGGCGGTTGACCACCGGCACCAGGCCGAGTCCCCACAGCGGCGGCGTGCGCCACTCGCGTCCGTCGGCCTCGAAGTCGGGGCGGTCGTCGGCGAGCCCGGGCCCCATGTCGTGCAGCAGGAGATCGGTGAAGGGACGAATCGTCTGGTGCGACAGCTGCGGGATCGCGGGGTGCGAGCCCGTGCGCATGACCGGAGTGTGGCAGGCGGGGCAGCCCGCGTTGGCAAAGAGGCGTTTGCCCCTCTGAACGTCGGCCCGCGCCGGGTGGCGGCGGGCGGGAACCGCCAACGTTGCGCTGTACGTGACGACGGCGTTCAGGAACCCCTGCCGAAGCTGCGGAACCGTCTCGCCGCGCGGGGCCGCCAGGCATTCACCCTGGGCCGCCGTACACGGCTCGTCGAGGAAGAGCGACGACGTGATGCCGATGTCACCGTTGAATGCGGCCGCCGTCTGTTGGCGCAGGTTGGCCTGGTTGGCTTTCCAGCCAAAACGCCCGATGGCCACGCGCCCTTCGACGGCATCCCAAACTCGGTTGGCACGGCCTGAAATGCCGTCGCCGTCGCGATCGTCGGGATCGGCACGTTCGAGCAGCTCGTCCTCGTCCACGGCTTCCAGCAGCCCCAGCCCCACCATGTGTGGCGCCACCCGCGGTGAGATCATGGCCCCGTCCGCCAACGGCCCCTTGGCGAGGGCCTCGATCGCGTAGCGAGGTCGGCGCAAGGTGTAAGGCTCGCCGTCGGCATAACGCCCTGTCAGCTCTTCGTAGCTGACGCGCGGAACGCCCTCCACGGGCACCCCCGGGATGGTGGCGATCTGCAACTGACCGCCGTAGGTCGGCTCGGGCGAGGGGCCGCCGCGCGTGTCGCGCCCGGGGACCGAAAGCCGCAGCAGCATCGACGAGAAGGGCTCGTCCGCGCGCTCGGGAGGCCGCCCCCGCCCATCGCGCAAATGACAGCCTGAACAGTTGGTCGCGTTGAAGATCGGCCCGAGACCGTCCATGTCGATCACCGAAGCGGGGGCAATCACCCAGCCGCGGTTGAACAAAGCGTTGCCGACGAAGAAGTCATCCTCGAGGGCAGGGGGCAGGCCCGGGATCGCCTGCGCGAAGGCGGTGCGACTGGCATCGAAGACCGTGGCGGCGCCGCCCGAGGCGATCTCGTCGGGATCCTCGAGCCAGCTCGCGGTCGGCGACGAAGGCGAAGGCATCGCCGGCCCGTCACCGGCGCACGCAAGGCCGAAAAGAGCGAGCCCGAGGGGCAGCGATCGCTTCGTCATGACAACGGCGCTCAGAGCTCCATGCTCGGCTTTTCGAACGCCACCTTCACACCGATGGCGGACGCCCCTTCGGCGAATCCGTCGGCGGCCCGCTTCAACGCCTTCATCACGTCGAGCATGAGGACGCGGTTCGCAGATCCGTCGGCTTCGGCGATGACGACGTCGAAGGGCGCCTTGGCGTTGTTGTCAGCCAGCGTCTTGAGCTTGGCGACCGCCTCGTCGAGATCCTTGCCGACCTTCGTCGCAAGCGCGGGGTCGACCGCCTTCCAGAGGTCCTCGAGCCCGGGGCCGAGATCTTCGCCCTCGTAGCTGCCGGTCCAGACGTTGCGGATGCCCTTGGCGTTGCCGAGCAGATCGAGCCAGGTGCTGTCGCTGAAGCAGGAGTGCTCGTCTTCCTGGTCGCGGTTCTTGAAGGCGACGGTCATGCGTTCGCCCGAAAGCTCGGCGCGCGCCAGGGAGCCGAGGCCGCGCACGATCTTGCCGATGGCGTCCTTGCGCGCGTCTTTTGTCTCGCTGTCGGCGTCGATCTCGACGCCGAACTTCGCCGCGTAGTTGTCAGGGCTGCCCACGGCCCAGGC
The DNA here is from genome assembly GCA_031398585.1 of Myxococcales bacterium. Lineage (GTDB taxonomy): Bacteria > Myxococcota_A > Polyangia > Fen-1088 > Fen-1088 > JANNNO01. The sequence goes on from JANNNO010000439.1 coordinate 1,921, forward strand.
GTCGCGCACGGTGCCGAGTTGTTTGCCGACCAGGGTCGTGACAGCAGTCAGATAGGCGCGGCGACGGTCCTGGTGGGTGGCGGTGCCCCCCGCGCCGGTGACGAAGTCGGTAGGGGGCCGGCGGCCCGCGCCCGTGCCGGCTGTGACCTCGTCCTGGCCCCAGAGTAGGAACTCGATCGCGTGGTACCCGGTGGCGAGGTTCTTCTCCCCGCCGACTTCATTGAGGGCGACGAGCGCCTCGCCCGTCGGCTGCGGCAGCTTGCTGGGATCGGCAATCAGGCCGGCGGCGGGCGCGTCGCGCGTGTAGTCGACGTAGTTCTCGTCGAGAGGCCAGCCGTTGATCGCCGCCTCGGGTCCATCGTCCTCGTTGTCGATGGGACCCTCGTAAAAGCGGAAGGCGTCGCTCTGATTGTACGGCAGGCGGCTCTGCAGCCAGGCCTCGCGCGCAGCGGCCAACTTGCCCGCGTCGGGTGCGGCCACGAACGACGCGACGGCAGCCTCGAGTTTGCCGGCGCCCTCGACCGAGAGCTGGTACGTGCGAAGGACCAGCTTCTTGTAGGTCGTGATCACGCTGTCGGCGAGCGCGGTTGGCAACGTCTGGCCGCCGCTTCCACCATCGGGGCCAGCCGATGCGTCACCGGCGTCCACGCCTTTGCCATCTTCGCTGTGCGTGCAGGCCGTAGTCGAAGCGATGGCGATCAGGGCGGCCGTGAGGATCTGTCTGGGCGAGGTTCCGAGCTTCATGAGTCTCTCCTTTCGTTCACCGAACGGGTCGACTCCTACCTGAAACGATTCTGAGAATCAATTTCGTTTTCACAATGGAAGCGCACCAATACCTGCCCGATCGCGGGCGCCTGCGGTGTGCAAATGCGCAAGTTCGCGCGCGAGGCCTGAAAGCGGGCTTCCCGCGTTGGGCGAGATCCGGGCTACTTGGCCTGCGCGACCTTGGCCGCGGGCGCGGGCTCGGTCGACTGCCGCGCCAGCATCTGCCAGCCGCGCTGACCCTTGACCCAGACGCTGAGCACCACGAGGTTCTGGTGCAGCACCGGCGCACCCTTGGGATGCTTTTCATAGTGCATCTTGCCGGTCACGAAGGCGGTGTCGCCGCGCACCTTGACCTTGGTGTCGATGAGATCGACGGCCTTGTAGACAGTCGGGCTCTTGAGCACGTGGTCGGTCGCCTGCGCCTTGGTCTCGATGAGCCCGATGGAATGCCCGTAGCTGAGCTCGGGGTGAAAGACCTCGTCGAACGCGGCGGCATCCTTCTTCAGCATGGCGTGCCGCCAGCGCTCCTGGGCGGCGAGAACTTCCTTCTCCGCGCTGGCGGCGCCCGCGGCCGCACCACTGGCCTTGGCGTAGGCGCTGTTGGCGGGCAGAGGTGCAGCGGCGGCGGTCAGCAGCGCCGCAGCGATAACGAAGCGGAGTGGGCGGGCGAAAAGGGGCGTTCGGGTTTCGCTGACGACGCGCATGGGGAGCTCCTTGGCCGGGCCCCGGGAAGTCGGGGCGTGGGACCGCGTTTTAACATCGGTCCCGGATCCCTGCCGAACCGCGGTGGCCGTTCAGGTCGACCGGGGGCGGATGACGTAGACCGGCACATCGGCGTTGTGCAGGACGGACTCGGCGATCGATCCAAGCAACGTGCGGCGGAGCCCATAGCTGCCGTGCGAGCCCATCACGATGGCATCCGCCTCGACCCGGCGGGCGGCCTGCGCGATCGCATCGCCGGGTTTACCGCCATCGATGACCTGGATGTGAGTTGTGATACCCAACGATTCGGCCTCAGCAGGTATCAGCGTAGCGAGCTTCTCCTCGAGAGATTGACGATCGCGGGGGGCCAATCCACCTGAGCGATCGTACGACGCCGAGATCGCGGCCATGCCCTCGTGCACGGTCATCAGCTCGACGACGCCACCCGTGGCGCGCAAGAGCGAATAGGCGTGCGGAATGGCCGCGTTTCCGATGGCCGAGAGATCGGTCGCTGCCAAGACCGTGCGCAAGGTGGGGATGGTCGGACGCGCGGCAATCGTGGGCGATGTGGCCTGACTCGGTACGCAGAGCACGGCGATCCGTGCGGCTCGTAGGGCGCCGATCGCCGTCGATCCATGCGAGAGCCGGTTCCAGCCGTGCGGCTGCCGTGTCCCGACCACGATGAGATCCGCCTCTTCGCGTTCGGCGTCCTGGGCCAGAGTTTCACCGACGCGACCCCAGGCCGATTCGATCCGCAGGCTGGTGGCGCCGGGACCCGCCGGCAGATCGGTACGCGCGCGAATCTCCCGCTCGAGCATCGCCACCACTTCGGGATCGGTGTCGAAGTAGCTGTGCGGGCCGTGCAGTCCAAGGCGATGGTATTCCGCTGGTGGCCAGTAGGCGTGCACCAGAGCGAGATCACAGGATCCCGATTGGCGAAACGTCTTCACGATGTCCAGCACCCGCGCCGCCGCGTCGTCGAGATCGAGCCCAACCAGCGCGCGCAAAGGACGTCGTCCCGCGCTCCACGCCGAAAGCGGAGTCGCACCCTCGGGCACGACCAGCACCGGGCAGGGGGACGTGAGCACCATCGATTCGGCCGTGCTGCCGAGCGCGAGGCGTTTGAGAGCGCCGCGGCCCGTGGTGCCCATCACCAGGAAGCGCGCTTTGCTGCTACCGGCGAGATCCACCAGCGACTGCGCGACAGGCCCGACGAGAATCCTGCCCTCGATCGAAACATCCGTGCAAGCCAGGGTCGCAATCGCCCGGGCCAGCTCCGCTTCATTGGCCTTCTGAAGGGCTGCGTCGAAGGCGGCCGAGTCGGGCAACGGCAGCTCGGGGTAGATCGCCAGCGGCGGCTCGACGATCCGGGCGACGAGCACGGAGTCGCCGAGCTTGCGGGCCAGCTCGATCGCGGTGCGTACGGCGTTGTCGGCGGCCGGCGAAAAGTCGGTCGCGGCGAGGATCGTCATGACCCCGTATATAGCAGCGCTCGCCCCAATACCGAGGTAAGTGCGCCCTGACCCTCCAAGTCGCGCGGCCGTGAGACGACGGCCGTCGGTTTTCGTGGCACAACACCCGGGGAATCGCGGTGTTTGTGCCTGCCCGCCCGCCTGCGACCGCCCCCGCTATGCCGCTTCGGATGTCGCCGGCAGAACGGCCTCGCTCACGGTTCGTTTGATGGAGGTGACCGTCAGGTGCAGCCAGGCGAAGCTGCCAACCACCAGCGCCAGCATCAGCCAAAAGCAGCTTTCGGGGCGGCCCGAGAGGGTCTCGAGGTAGCCGAACGACAGCGGCATCACGAAGCCGCCCAGTGCCCCGAGGGTACCGACCAATCCCCCGACGGCGCCGACGTCACGAGGGAAGTACTCCGGGATGTACTTGAAGACGGATGCCTTGCCGATGCCCATGCCGATGGCGAGCACCTCGACGCACACGACGAAGGATACGAGGCCGCTACCGGGTCCAGGCGCGAGACCCAGCAGCTGCGGCACCGCAAGCGGCAGACAGGCGAGGGCCATCGCCACGAAGACCGCGTAGGTGACGACGCGGGCGCCGAAGCGATCCGAGAGCCACCCGCCGAGGGGGCGAAGAAGGCTGGCGGGAAAGATGAAGAGGGCGGTCAGCAGCGACGCCGCGCCGAGGCCGAGCTTGAAGACACTGGTGTAGTAGTTGGGCAGCCAGAGCGAAAAGGCGACGTAGGCGCCGAAGACGACGACGTAGTAGAGGCCGAAGCGCCAGACGCGCATGACCTTGAGCGGGCTCAACATCGAGGCGAGCGGGCGGCCCGAGCCGGGGCGTCGATCGAAGCGCGGGGCGAGCAGCGCGACGGCAGCGGCCATCAGAACGAGGGCCACTGCATAGACGACGGGGATGAACCGCCAGCCGCCGGGGATTGCGCCGCCGAGGTAGCCGGCCGCCGGCGTGAGCGTCAACAGCGCGGGGCCGATCAACTTGGTCACCGAAGCGCCGACGTTGCCAGCGCCGAACGTGCCGAGGGCAAAGCCCTGGCGCTCACGCGGGAACCAGGCCGCGTTCCAGGCGATGCCCGCCGCGAAGGCATTGCCGGCGAGACCATAGAAGAATGCACAGATCAGCATGCCTTGGTAGGTCACCGCCCGCGACATCAGGTAGCAGGGCAGGGCGCTCGCCAGCAGCAGAGCGATGGTCATCTTGCGGCCGCCCCACAGGTCCGTGAGGATTCCGATAGGGAGGCGGAAGATCGATCCCGACAGGACGGCGATCGACGTGAGCCACGCGAACTGGACGCCGTTCAGGCGCAGCTCGCCGCGGATCGCGACGCCGAGCACGCCGAGCATGAGCCAGACCGCAAACAGGAGTGTGAACGCCGTCGTCGACAGGACCAGCACCCGATGCGCGGCGCGGCCGTCGTTTCCAGTAACTTTCTGCACCCGCAAAGTCTGGCAAAGCCCCGATTTCCGGGGCTCGAAGCGCAGGTAAATCCTTGGTTGCTTGCAGGTAACTTCCAGAAACACGCGGCAGGGCGTGGCGGCGCAGGGGAAAGCCAGCGATATCGCGTTTTCCCAGGGAGATCACGGCCTTTCAAATGGTGCTTGCCGCCGGACGTGGGGCGCCGGGGCGGCGACACCGGGCGCAGGGGCGCGGGCGAGATTTCCCACCCGGCCGTAGAGGACCAGGTAGCGGCGCTGTATCGAGGGATCGACGTTGCTCACGACGTGAAGCTCGCCTCCCGCCACGCGATCCAGCGGAAAGTCGATGGTCGTCTGGCGCCCGGCCTTTCCGAAAGGATCGGGCGAGACCGGCCCTCACGCCGCCGGCATCGACGGCGTCGAGGCGGGTGCGCGCAGGCCTGCTCTCAGCAGGGACGACGCGGTGATGAGCACGACGGCGACGACCATCCATTTGACGACGGCGAGGGGGAGCTCGCGCACGACGAAGGCGGCAATGAGCACGCCGACGAAGCCGCCCAGGGTGAGCCCAAGGGCAGCCCGAGGGCTGTAGCTGCCGGCACGTACGAACTGCACGCCGCCCGCAGGCATGATGACCGCGCACGAGCCCATCATGATCGGAAAAATCGACTTCACGTTCATGCCGAGCAGGCCGAACATGATCAGACTGGGGGCGTAGGCGCCGATGCCGATGTTCATCAGCGCGCCGAGCACGAAGTTGCCGACGATGCCGGCGACGAGTTTGCCCCCATGCAGGGCGATGAGATCGCGCCCGGGCGGCAACAGGCCGAGCAGCCCCGCCAGCATGATGGTCGCCGCGAGCATGAGCGCGCAGCCCATGCCGAGCTGCACCCGACGCCGGTCGAGCTTGGCCACGACGCCGCCGCCGAGCCACGCGCCAGCCGCCGCGGCGGCCAGCAGGAGAGCGAGCGTCAAAGGATCGACCTCGATCACCGTGATGTAGATGACCGCCTGGGCGATGGTCGGGATCATGTGACCGACCATCAAAGTCCCCGGAATGAGCTCGTCGGGGATGATCTTCAAGGCACGGTAAAGCGCGGTGGTCGGCGCGAACGAGCCGATGCCGAGCGTGTCGAAGAAGTCGGTAATGAAGCCGACGCCGAGCTCCTTGCCGGTGGGCCGCCCGGGGGGCCGCGCGCGATCTTCTGCGATCCGTCGCCGCTCCCTGCCGATGGCAAAGGCCGAGAAGGCCACGCCGGAGAGCACGAGGACCGCATAGATGATCATCCGGATCGGTGACATCACGGCCATCCTAGCCGTTTGCGCGCGCCCGCGGGCAGCCTGCCGGATGGTCGACCGATGGCCCGACGCCGCACGCGCGGGATCCCCGGGCCAGCGTTGGGCCCGCCCTGCCCCGAATCGGGAGCGCCGACGGCTAGATCACGCCGGGCAGCGGGCCGCGCTGCCATTCGTTGGCGCCGAAGTTGTTGATCGGCAGGCCCATGATCTTGCCGACCACGGTGAGCAGGCCGGTGTGGGGCGTGCCGCCCGGGAACTTGAGGAAGCGGCCGGTCTCGAGCGTCTTGCCGTCGGGCAGGGGCATCTTGCCGCTGGCGAGCACGTACGGCGCGCGGTTCAGCTTGTGGCTGCCGGTGGCAAGCTCGTTGACCCAGAGAAAGAGCGTGCGATCGAGCAGGCTGCCGCCCGGCTCCTCGAACGATTTGAGCTGTCCCAGCACGTACGCGGCCTGCTGCGAGAACCAATCCATGATCTTGACGAGGCTGGCGTCTGCGCCCGCGCCGCCTTGCTGGTGCGAGATGTTGTGGTGGCCGCCGTTGACGCCGGCCCAGGTGAATGACGTGTCCGAGCTGCGCCACTGCATCGATGCCACCCGCGTGATGTCGCAGGCGAGGGCCATCACCAGCATATCGAGATGTGACTTCGTCGTGGTGACGAAGCTGTCGCTGGCGGGGGGGCCCGGCATCTTGCAGCCCTGCGCGGCGGCCCCTGCCATGCCAGCATTGCCAAGGCCCTTTTCCACCTGGCGGATGACCTCCATGTGGCGGTCGAGTCTCTGCTTGTCGCCACCGCCCACAACGCTCGCCATGCGTTGGTACTCGACCATCGCGTGATCGAGGATGCTCTTGCGGCGCGCTCGCAACCGTGCGAACTCCTCGTTGGCGGCAGGGTTCGCTCCGGCGCCTCCCGCGGGCGCTGGCACCCCGGCCGAGAAGAGCCGCGCGAAGACCTTGCTGGGATCGTCCTCGGGCGGAATCATCTGGCCGGGGCCGCTGTGAAAGACCGCATCGCGGAAGTTGCCGTTGATGGCGACCGACGCCTCTACCGACTTGATGCGCGTGCCGGCCGAGATGTGATTCGCGACCGCCTGATCGATCGAGATCCCGGCGGCGCGGCCACCGTTGTTCGGCTGACCGGTGAGGCAGGCGCACTTGCCGCGCATGTGGGCCGTCCCGCCGCGCGCCATTTGATCGAGCCCGTCGAACAGGATGAGGTTCTCGCGCCAGGGCTCGAGTGGCTTGTGGATCGTGTTGAGCTTGAAGTCCTTCACGCCGCCGGTCGGGAACCAGGCGCTGCCGACAACGCCGTTCTCGTTCACGAAGGTGAGCATGCGCTTGGGCAAGGCTTGCGCGTGCGCTTGCCGTGGCGACATCGCTTCGAGAAAGGGCAGCGCAATTGCCACACCGCCGGCGCCGCGCAAGAGGGTCCGCCGGTTCATCGGTCGCGCTGCGGGCTTCATGGAGCTTCTCCTCGGCTGCGGAACAAGAACGCATCGGTCTGGGTGAAAGCGAGCAAGAGCTCCCGCAGATCCCCACCGGAAGCCGCAAAGGCCTGGTTCATCGTGGCCACGCTGCAGGCATCGCGTCCGCTCGGTTCGCGGCCGTGCCCGTAACGAAACCACTGCGTCGCCACGCATTCGCGCACGGCCTTGCTGGACGCCAGTTTCGTCGCCAGCGCGGGCACCCCCGTGAACGGACCGTCGACGTCGGTCCCGGTGAGCTCGCCCGCGGCGTCGACCACTTTGCCCCTGTCCATGGTCCGGTAAAGACCCACGCCATCGAAGTTCTCGAAGCCGAGTCCGACCGGATCGAGCAGGGCATGGCAGCTGCCGCAGGTGGTTTTCGCCCGTCGGGCTTGCGACCACTCGCGCGCCGTGGTCGTCGGTGTGAAAGGCGGATTGTCGTCCTGAGCGTTCTCGGGGGGCTGCGGGATCGGCTGGCACAGCAACTGCTCGCGCACGAAGAGGCCGCGGAAGACCAGCGACGTGAGGCCGAGATCGTTGTTGCCGAAGACCGACAGAAGACTGCCGTGAGTCAACAGACCCTTGCGCTGGGCGGCGTCGACATCGACCTTCTGGAAGGCATCGCCGGTCACGCCCGGCGTGCCGTAGTAGCTCGCCAGCGTTCCGTTGAGGAACGAGAATGGCGCCGTGAGCAGGGTCGAGACCTTGCCGTCGCCTTGCTGGAGCACGTGCTCGATGAAGTGATCGGTTTCAGCCCGCAGCGCCGATCGCAATTCAGGCTTCCAGCGTGGATAGGACTCGGCTTCCTTGTCGAGCGTCGCCAGATCGTCGAGGCCGAGCCACTGCCCGGCGAACTCGGTGAGCATCGCACCCGATCTCTTGTGATCGGCAAGCATACGTTTGGCCTGTGCCGCGACGTCGGCCCGGGTCGACAGCCTGCCTCCCTCTGCGGCGGCCAGCAGGTCGGCGTCCGGCATCGTGCCCCACAGGAGGTAAGAGAGGCGCGTCGCCAGCTCGTACGGTCCAAGGCGGAGGTAGTCGCTGCCGGCGACGGGGACGCCGAGCTCGTGGCGGTAGAGAAACTGCGGCGACATCAGCATGACCTGCAGCACCGTCGCGATGCCGTCGCTGAACTTGCCGCCGCCGTTGCGTCCAGTGTTGAAGGCCGCGCGCAGGTTCTCGCGTTCCGGCGCGGTGATCGGTCGCCGCCAGGCGCGCTTGCCGAAGCCGTCGAGAAAGACCTCGAGGCATGCGGGCTCGCCGGTCTTGAGGTGGTCGCAAGGCAAGATGCCGTCGAGCTTCGCCACAGCGTCGGTGGCGAGCTGCTCGGCGGCGGCCAAATAGCCCTCCACCAAAACGTCCGAGACGGAGCGGGTCTCGGCGTTGTTGCGAAATCCGTGGGTGGTCTCTTCACCGGGGAAACCACGTGCGAGCCGGCGCGTGTCACCGAGCAGATCCCGGACCGTGTTGTCGTACTCGGTGCGGGTGAGGCGCCGCAGGGGAGAGGGACCGGGATCGATCGTCTGGCAGACTCCCGTCCGTTCGGGAGCGAGCGGCGATTCACCAAGCGGGGGTAGGGGGCCCTGGGGCGCTGCCGGCGTGGCCGGAGTCGTGCCGGGGCTGGTGTTTCCCTCGGCCGGGCCGCTGGATCCGCCAGGCGGCGGGACTGGTCGGTCGGCTGACGGTTCGATCGCACCGTTGCAGCCGCCAACGATCACAAGGCCGACCAAGAAACTTCGGACGGGGCCTCGGCTGAACATGAATCGACCTCCGGTAGTCCGTGAGGGGCGCCCGTCGTCACGACCTCGCCGCCACACGCCCTGTCAATGGAGGTGACGTAGCTGGCGAGAGGCCGCGCACCTTCTTGTCCCAATGGACAGGTGGGCGTCCCGGCGGGGGCCCCGTCGGCCGGCAGGTGTGCCGAACGGCTGAACGCGACCTCTCCTTTCGGAGCGCGTACGGGTTTCCGCTAGCGAACCGCCCAGTCGACCGCGGCCTGAAAGAGCTTCTTGCCGGCTTCGTTCACGCCGGCGGGTCGGTGCCAGAAGAAGCCGACGCGTCGGGCGGGAGCTTTCACGCCGCCGCCCATGTCGCCGCCCTTTTCGTAGCCGATGAGCGACCACGAGTTCGCATTTTGCGGGCTGGTCGCGATCTTGATGGCATCGGGACCGACGTCGCTGAAGGTGATCATGCGCTGCCGGTTCGGCGTCGTCATCACGACCAGATTCCCCAGCGGCAGACCAGCGGCGAGCGGGTGGTCGGTCTTGATGATCGTGATGCGATCGAAGTTCGGCGGATCCGTCGCCGAGACCCGGCCGAGGCCGATCTCGGTCGTGTTGCCGTCCTTGCTCACCATGATCGGGATCGGCAGCGTCTTGAGGCCGGCATCGGGATGGCTGTCGCCGAACATCTTCGAGTTGGGGCCCACGATGACCAGTGCCTTGTCCATCAACATCTCGGCCTTGGTTGGGCTGTCCATGAGTTCGACCACGAAGCCGTGCGAGTCCTTCATCGAGGTGAGGATGTCGACCATGGACTTGCGCGACGGATCGCCGGCACTGCCGCCCGCGGCCGCATCGTGCAGGATGACCACCTTGCGTACAGCCGTCGGCAAGCTGCCGCCGTTGCCCGCCATGCCGGAGCTGCTGTCGGGTGCCGATACGTCGCTCGTGCCCGCAGCGCCGCTGGTTCCCCCGGTGGCCGCGCCCGCGCCGCCCAGCCCGCCAGCCCCGCCCCCTGCGCTGCCTCCGGTTGCGGGCGAGGTGCTGCCGCCGCTGCCCGATCCTGTGCTGCCGCCGCTGCCTGCGTTGCCGCTGCCTGCGCCGCCGCTGCCTGCGCCGCCGCTGCCTGCATTGCCGCCGCTGCCTGCGTTGCCGCCGCCTGCGTTGCCGCCGCTGCCGCCGCCCGCGCTGCCGCCGCTGCCGCCGCCTCCTCTTGGGCCTCCCGCGCTCGCCGTCGATCCGCCGGTGCGTCCGGTGTTGGGCGCCGGGCCACCATCTGTCGATGGCTGACAGGCGCTGCTCGAGGAAGCGCCGGCCAAAATGACGGCGAAGAGGGACGGAGTGAAGCGGCCGCTGAACATGGTCCCACTTAGTTACAGGGATGGCCGATCGTCACAGGGGCGCAGGCCGATTTGTTCCGTCCACGACGCCGTCGTTGCCGGGCATGCCGGCAGAGAGCTCGAGCAACCGACGGGACATGCGCGGGCTCACCGTTCGTGTCGGTTCCTGCCTGTCCGATTGGCCAGTCCGGCGTCAGCCAAAAGGCGTTGAATTTCCGGCGTTTGCGACCCGCACGCTGACAGCGTTCCCGGGGCTGTTCCTGATTTCCATGGAATGTCGCGGGGATGGCGAATGTGGGCGTGACGCCGCGGCGATTTCCTCACTAACCCGGGAACGACGCTGCGCCGTCCAGAGAGGACCGCAGCGCGGGAGGACTTTTCATGTTGCAACCGATCAGGAAACTCGGGCTCGTCGGAGTGGCCATTCTCGTTGCCCCTCTGGGCATGGGCTGCACGGGAGCCATCAGTGGGGGTAATTCGTCGAACCCCGGTGGCGGCAAGACGCCGGCCACCAGTGGTCCGTCGACAGGTGGTGGTGGTGGGTCGACTCCGGGTTCACAGACGCCAGGCACAGGAGGAGGAGGCGCCCCCGTCACGCCGCCTCCGAACGCGGTTCCGCCCTCGGCGCTTCCCAACGATTCCATGTCCGTGCCGGGTCCCGCGCCGCTGCGCCGGTTGACCCGCCTGGAATACGAAAACACGGTGCGAGATCTGCTCGGCATCAACTTGACCGCGGCGCGCCTCGCCACCTTCAGCGCCGACCAAGAGTCGGGCGCTTCGGGCTTCGTGCGCGGTGGTTCGGTCACCGCCGCACCGGATGCGCGGGTCTTTCTGCAGGCCTCCGAAGAGCTGGCCGCGGCTGCGCTGGCGAAGATGCCAGGCCTTTTGCCCTGCGCCCCGCTGCCGACGGCCGCGGCCGAGCAAGACGCCTGTGCCGACAAGTTCCTGGTCGGTTTCGGTCGGCGCGCCTATCGCCGCCCGTTGACGGATCAGGAGAGCGCCGACATCAAGGCGCTCTACCGTGCGCAGAAGGCACCCGACCTCGGCGCGACCTTCACTCAGGCGGTGGCCAACACGATCGGCGCCATGTTGCAGTCGCCGTACTTTCTCTATCGCTGGGAGCTTGGCCCGATCGTCGCCCAGAAGGACGGCAACCTGGTCAAGTTCAACAACCACGAGGTCGCCTCGCGGCTCTCTTACCTCTTCTGGTCGTCGATGCCCGATGACAGGCTCTTCGAAGCTGCCGACGCAGGCAAACTCGGGAACGCCGATCAGATCGCCAACGAAGCTCGTCGCCTGCTCGCCGATCCGAAGGCGCTCGACGCGCTCAACGACTTTCACCTGCAGTGGCTGAGCATCGGCAATCTCGCCGACCTTCAGAAGGACCCTTCCTTCAGCGAGTACACGCCGGAGATGGCCAGGTCGATGCTGAAGGAGACGCGGAGCTTCCTCGGCAGCGTCTTTCAGGGGCCCAACGCCGACGGCAAGCTCGAGACCTTACTCACGTCGCCCTCGTCCTTCATCGACGCCAACCTGGGCAAGATTTACGGCATCAAGGACGTTGCGGGCGCCGAGATGAAGCCGGTGAAGTTGAACCCGGCCGAACGCGCCGGTCTGCTCACGCAGGCGACCTTCCTCACCTCGAAAGCGGATGCCATCGACTCGCATCCCATCAAGCGCGGCGACACCATCCTCAACAAGGTGCTCTGCATCCACCTCGAGCTGCCGCCGAACATCATGGTGCCGCCGCTGCCCGAGCCCAAGCCCGGACAGACGACGCGCGAACGCGTGAGCATCCACTCGGCGGCCGACTGCGCGACTTGCCACAAGCTGCTCGACCCGGTCGGCTTCGCCTTCGAGAACTACGACGCCATCGCTCGCTACCGGGCGACCGAAGAGAACAAGAACGTCGATGCCAGCGGCGCCTTCCCGCTGTCGGGCGGCATGGTCAACTTCAAGAACGCGGTCGAGATGCTGCCCCAGCTGGCCAAGAGCCAGGAGGCGCGCGACTGTCAGGTGACCCAATGGTGGCGTTATGCCCTCCGTCGCCACGAGGTCGAAGGCGAAGCGGCCTCGATCAAGGTCGTGAGCGAGGCGTTCCGTCAGTCTGGCTACGACATGCGGGAGATGCTGGTCGCCTTCACCCGGACGCGTGCCTTCTCTCACCGCCAGCCGTCTGCCAATGAGGTGTTACAATGACGTCGACGACGAAGAACTGGAAGCTCGCGCGCCGTGATGTTCTCAAGGGCCTCGGCGTCGGGGCGGCGTGTTTGCCGCTGCTGCGCACGCAGCAGGTCAAGGCGCAGGGCGCGACGAAGAAGCGGTTCATCTGCATCCTCACCTCCGAGGGCTATCGGATGAAGGACTGGCAGCCGGCCACCGGCCCTCTGGCTGGTCAGACGCTGCCGTTCTCCACCGCTCCACTCGAGCCGCACAAGAACGACATCATCCTGCTGCCCGATCTGGCGAACCCCGGGTTCACGGGGACCGGCGGCGGCGGTGGCCACGGCTCGTACGGCTCCATCTTCTGGGGCCTGGATATGGGCATCAAGGGCAGCTACAAGCAGCCGAGTGGCAAGACCATCGACCAGCAGGTCGGCCACGGTCTGCCCAAACCCGCCAGCGGTCGCGTGACATTGCCGCTTCACGTCCAGCTCGATCGTTCGCCGCAGTCGGCACCGGCTCCCGGTTCAAGCCGCTGCTTCTGGTTGGGCAAGGGACAGCCGATCAACCCGATCGGCGATCCCTATGCGATCTACAAGGAGATCTTCGGTGGTGGCGAGACCGCCACCCCGATGGGCGGTGGTGCTGGGGGCGCCGAGGATCCTCAGATCAAGAAGCTCATGCTCCAGCGCAAGAGCATGCTCGACTACGTCGGTCGCAACCTCGAGTCATTCAAGGCTCGCCTGGGCAGCGAAGATCGCACGTCGATCGAAGCGCACTTTCAGTCGGTGCGTGATCTCGAGACGCAGCTGCAGTCGGCAGGCGCCGGCGGCGGCGCAGGCGGCAAGTGCGGCGGCACGCCCGGTCAGATGATCAACCTCAACGACGGGCTTTCGTATCCGCTCATCCTCAAGGCGCACAGCAACTTGATGGTGCAGGCCTTGAAGTGCGGCATCACCAACGTGGCGACGTTGCAGCTGTCCGATTCGTCAGGCAACAACATCAACTTCGCTTTCGTCGAGGGGATCCCGGCGCGCGGCACCGGCTACAAGACGGCGTTCCGCAACTATCACGACGTCGGTCACAACCCGGTGATGAACGGCATCGACCACAAGCGGATCGTCGATCGCTGGATGATGCAGCAGCTGGCCAACCTGATCGCCGACATGAAGGCGGTTCAGGAAGAGGGCGGCACGTTGCTCGACAACAGCGTCGTGCTCTTCGGCAATCACATGCAGGACGGCTCGAACCACGACGAGTACAAGATCCCGGGGGTGCTCGCCGGCAAGTGCGGCGGCTACTTCAACACCGGGCATTGCCCGCCCAGCGCCGGCAAGCCGCTCAACGGTGTCATGAGTGACATCTGCCTCGCGATGGGAGTTCCGGCTATCTACGGCTCGCCCTGGCCGGGTGTGAAGAAGGCCTAAGAGCGTCGCCGCGGCACGGTTCTGCCGCGTTACGTGTGGGTGGGAGTGGGGGAAGTCTTGCTGCAAGGCTTGGGGAACGATAGCCGCGTGGCGACGCTCGAAACCTGTCACGATCCGGGAAGCTCATGGATCGCTCTGGTTCCGAGCGCAAAGAGGACACACAGCTCGAGCGCGCGGCCCGCGGCGAGGTGGACGCCTTCACCGATCTGGTGCGGGCGCACCACCCGGCCGTGCGCGTGTTTCTCGCTGCCCATCTTCGTGATCGCAGCGCCCTCGACGATCTCGTCCAGGACGTCTTTCTGCGCGCGTTCGACCGGCTGGGGACGTTGCGTGACGGCACCGCGTTCCGGGCGTGGCTGCTCGGCATCGCCCGCAACCGTGCCCTCGAGTATCTGCGCGAGCGGTTGCGTTCGGGCCTGCCGGCGCCCGACGCCCTCGATGCCTTGCTCGACCAGAGCCAGGTGGCGATGCTCGAAGGCGATGACGAGGAGTCCCGCCGCGCGCTCGAGCTCGAAGCGCTGCGGCAGTGCATCCGACGGCTGCCGCCGGTCGGCGCTCGCCTCATCCGCGAACACTATTTCAAGGGCCGCCCCATCACCGCGCTGGCGGCCGACGAACGAAAGAACGAAGGGGCCCTGCGCATGAGCCTCTTGCGTCTACGCGAAGCTCTGCGCGAGTGTGTGCGCCGACGGCTCGCTTCCCCGGGCGAGCCCGCGGAAACCACATGAGCGACGATCAGACCCCCAGGCCGGCCCGACCCGATGCTCGGATTGAGACCCTCTGGGTCCGTTTCGTTGCGCATGAAACGCTGACGCCAGAGGAACGGCTCGAGCTGGCCGGCGCGCTCGAGCGTGACGAGGGACTCCGGCAGCGGCTGGTGCAGGACCTCCAGATCGAGGGCGCGCTGCAGGCCGCGGGCGACATCGAGCGCGGTCAGGAAAAGCTCGTCGCGTCGGTCCGGGCGCTGGTCACTGCTGCTGGCCACACCGAGAAGGTCGTCGAAGCCGTCAGGCATCAGCTCGAGGCGCGTGCGCGCGTGGGCACCGTGCGCCTTTCCCCGCACGGGGCGGCGTCGGCGCGACGAGCGCGCATCGCCCGGGGCGTGACGTTTTCGGTCCTGCTGGCCAGTGCGGCAGCCGCCATCGTGATGCTGCGGCCGAACGTTCAGCCGGTGGGCCCGGCGGTGAGCGATCCGGGGCCCGCCGCCCTTGCCGAGTCGATGCCGTCCTCGCGAGTGCCGGGCGGAGGTGTCACAGGAGCGCGAGGCGCAGCGGGGCAGCAGCCGGCCGTCACCGTGGCTCCGGCGCCGACGGACACGACTCGTTTTGCGGCTCAGGTTGAAACCGTTGCCGGAACCGTCTATCGCCAGGGCCCCGACGGGACGCGTCGGGCATCGGCGTCGTTGCCGCTTGGTCCTGGCGACTGGATCTGGACGTCGGGGCTGAATGCCCGCGCGCGTGTGACGGGACCCGGTGGTGCCCGCGTCGAGCTGGAAGGCGATGCCGTCGCGTCGGTCTCGGCGGATGCGGCCCGATCGGGGGGCGCACGCTTTTTCCTCGCGCATGGCCGCGCCACGGGCTTCGTGCCGGCGCGGGCCGCCGGGCCGCTGCTGGTGCTCGCGTCTCCCCACGCTCTTGTCAGCGGGAGCGGAACCATCCGCCTCGACGTCGGGGCCGCTTTGACCCGCGTCGAAGTGCGCGAGGGCCGAGCGCGCGTCTCGGCGTTGGGCGTGCAGCGCGGGACGGACGTCGAGACCGGGCAGCTCGCCATCGTGAGCCCCGATGATCTGCAGCCCCCACGCGCGCAAGCAGCGCCCCGGGAGGCCTTCTTGCTGGTCGGTCCCGACGACACCAAGGAAGGGGCCATCCCGACCGACACTCTGCGCGGCAGTGAGCAGCGGCTCAAGACGCGGCTCGAGCGGATCGGCTTTGCCGTGCAGGTCGCCGAAGCGGGCACCCTGCGACCCGACAGGGCGCGAACCGCCGCGCTGCTGGTGCTCTCATCGTCGGTCTCGACGTCGCTACTCTCGGCGGGATTCGCGGAGCTACCCGTGCCGATGGTGGTCCTCGAATCGACCGCGTTCCAGGAGCTGGGGCTCACCGGCCCGCGCTGGAAGCATGACGTGGGACCGGTACCCTCGATGACCGACCTGCTGATCACGGCTCCCGAGCATCCTCTGGCGGCCGGTTTCACTGGAAACGTTCGCGTGTTGAGCGGCCCGCTCTCCATGCGCTATGCGGCCCCTCCGGCGGGCGCGTTGATCATCGCCAGTTATGTCGGGGCCAAAGAGAGCGCCGCCATGATCTTCGCTTACGAAAGAGGCGCCACGACCGCGCTCGGGACCACGGCGGCCGCCCGCCGCGTCGGGATCTTTCTCGGTAACGGTCGCATCGTGAGGGCGTTGACCGAGTCGGGCTGGCGACTGTTCGACGCCGCCACGCTCTGGGCCGCCGGCAGCTGAGCCGCTGGCTGCAACGATTGTCAGCCGGGTTCAGACCGGCCAGATCAGCTGGCGGGCTGCGGGACGCTGTCGCAGGTAGATCGCGATCCCGACGAGGAAGGCGGCGCCCGCGACCACGAGGGTTGCGGCCAGCACCGTGCCGGGCAGGGGGACGTAGAGGCGAAGCAGCAGCGCCGCCACCGCGATGACCGCGCCGATCCCGAGCACGGTAACCGCGCGTCGCAAAGCCGCCAGCTGCGTCGGAGCCACCTCGGCGAGGCGCTCCCAGAGCAGCTCCTCTTGCCGCCAGTACGTGTAGATGACGGGAATGATCTCGAGCGTGAGGAACGCCGAGGTGACGAGACCCCCGACCATCGGCGCCGCGATCCGCTTCATGACGTCAGCACCCGAGCTCGTTGCCCAGAGCAGCGGGACAAGACCGATCAGCATCGTCGCGACGGTCATGAGCTTGGGCCGCACCCGCAGGACCGTTCCCTCCATGTGCGCCCAGATGATGTCGTCGAGATTGCGGACCAGTCCGGCCTCTTTGCGCCGCCGGTAGGCCTGATCGATGTAGACGACCATCACGATGCCGGTCTGCGCGGCGAGGCCGACCAGAGCGATGATGCCGACCCACGACGCCGTCGAGAGCCGATGGTCCAGCAGATAGAGCAGCCAGACGCTGCCGACGAGAGCGAATGGAATCGAGAGCAAGACGATCAGAACTTCGATCAGGTTGCGGAACTGCAAGTAGAGCAGGATGACGATGATGATGAGGGTCAGCGGCACGACGATTTTCATGCGCGCGACCATCTGCTCGAGCTGTTCGTACTGGCCGGTCCACTTGAGGTAGTTGCCCTGGGCAAGGGTCAGCTCCTTGCGTTCGATGGCAGAAGCCACCACCCGTTTGGCCTCGTCCACGTAGCCGCCGATGTCGCGCTGGCCTTGATCGATGTCGATGTAGACGTAGCCGACCAGCAGCCCCGCCTCGTCGCGCACCATCGGTGGTCCGCCCGCGATGCGGATGTCAGCCAGCTGGCCGAGCGGGACGAAACCCTGCTGACCCGCACCGCGTGCCCCGTCCGGGGATCCGCCGACGATGCCCGGCTGCAGTCCGGGCGAGAGCATCCCGCCTGGCATCCCACCCAGATCGAAGGGGGCATCCGACATCGTCGGCCCGCCCGGCAATCCTGGCAGGCGAGGGCGTGCGGCCGTTTGAGCGTCGCGGGTGCCGGGATCCATGCCCGGCATGGCCTGCGCGAGGCGAATCCCGCGCAGGCCAGGATCCGGTAGCGCCCCCTGCGTGCCCATCGGCGCGCGCATGCCGGAACCTCCGCGGGCCGGCGCACCCGACATCGGGATGGGCACGAGCACGCGCCGAAGCTGGTCGAGATCCGAACGGAGATCCTGGGGATAACGGACGTTGATGCTGAAGCGATTGCGCCCCTCGATGGTCACTCCGATGGGAGCGCCGCCGATCGCGCTCTCGATCACGCTCTGCACGTCGGAGGTGCGCAGGCCGTAGCGCGCGAGCGCTTCGGGGCGCGGGATGATGTCGACGTAGAGCCCGCCGAGGTTTCGTTCGTAAAGCACGCTGCGGGTGCCGGCGATAGGCGCGATGAGGTGTTCCATCGCCACGCCGACCCGCTCGATTTCGTCGAGGTCAGTACCGAAGATCTTGATCCCGATCGGCGTGCGGATGCCGGTCGTCAGCATGTCGATCCGGGTCTTGATCGGCATGGTGAACGCGTTGGTCCAGCCCGGCAGCTGCATGCGCTCGTTCATCTCGGCGGTTAGCTCGTCCCAGGTGAGCCGCTGCGATTCGGGCCACAGCGGCCGCAGAACCCGCTTGAGCCAGTTGGGCGCGACCTGCGAGTACCAGCGTTCGTGATGCCGCATGCGCCAGGTCTCGGCGGGGCGCAGTCGCACCGTCGTCTCGACCATCAGCAGCGGCGCCGGATCGGTGGCGGATTCCACGCGGCCGACCTTGCCGAAGACCGATTCCACCTCGGGGAACTGTCGCAGGATGCGATCCTGGATCTGCAGCTGCCG
>JANNNO010000477.1:0-3592 GCA_031398585.1 Myxococcales bacterium
GCGGAACAGGAAGAGCGCCTGCGCGCCTTTGCCGAAGCGCTGGGCGACGTCGTGCCGCCGCAGAAGCGTTCGAGCTTTTTCGGTCGCCGCAAAAAACGCTAGCCAGCGTCAGGCGGCGCTCGACCGAGAGCGCCGGCCTCATCTCCTGGGCGGCGAGCGCTTCAGCGCGGACGTCGTTGCGCGCCGGGGCGCGCAGGGCGGCCCACTCGTTCGGGCCGCGGGGGTGCTTTGAGGGAGAAGGTCAGCTCGGGCACCGGGCGAGCGCTGTCGTAGAGCCAGGAGTAGGAGAGGAACGACGAGAGAACGCGCTTGGTGTAGTTGCGGGTCTCGTCGTAGGGGATGGTCTCCAGGAATTCGTCGAGCGCGAGATCGCCTCTTTCCCCCAGCCATCGATCGACGGCGCCCTCGCCGGCGTTGTAACCGGCGATCGCCAGCGGCGCCTTGCGGTGGTAACGCTCGAGCAAGAACGCGAGAAAGCGCGAGCCGACCTCGAGGTTGCGGGCCGGGTCCATCAGCATCTCGCGCGAGACGTTTCGCTCGGTGAAGCGCTTGGCCGTCTTGACCAGCATCTGCGTCAGGCCGAGCGCATTGGCGAACGATTCGATGCGCGGGTTAAAGGCGCTCTCTTCCCGCATGATCGCCAGTTGCAAAGCTTCGGGCACGCGGTTGGTGCGGCTGTTGCTGGCGACCAGCTCCGCGAACGCACGTGGGTAGGCCAGCCGCCACTGCGCCTCGCGCTTGCCTTGTGGGTAGTCGCGCCGAAACGCGGTTAGCGTGTAGCGCGGGATGGCGTGCGCAGCCGCCCAGCTGCGCCCGCGATCGAGCAAGATCGCGGTGATCCAGACGACGTCCTCGCGCTCAGCTTCCGGATCCGCCGGTGAGGAGCTCTCGCCTTTGCGCGCGGCCTTGGCGCTGCCGGCGGACTTGTTGTCTGTCTTGCCCACCGGCTTGCCCGCTTTGGCACCGCTGGCGACCGCGCCGTTGCCGGGATCTTGCCCATCGTCGTCGCTGTCAGACGCTTTCGCGGACTTGCCTCGGTTGGCGGCCTTGTCTTCGCCGTCCTTGTCGTCGTCGTCGTCGTCGCGCGCAGGGGCGCTGCCGGCGCGCGCGGCATCGCGGTTGGCAGGCTGGGTCAGGTTGATGCGCGCGAGCTCCCGGCGCGCATCGCTGCCGATGCCCATTCTCGCCAGCTCCACCGCACGGCGAAATTCCGGCGAGCCGAAGATCACCCGCGGCGCGAACTGCCAGGTCGCTTTGCTCGCCGCCCCGACGAGGTTGGTTCGCAGCTCCCGCATCAGCTTGCGGCGGGCTTCGGGGAATTCGACCCGCATGCGCTCGAGCGACAGCAAGGTATAGACCGAAAGCGGGTACTCGCGAATCGCGCGGGTGTAGTGCCCCAGCGCCGCGCTCTTGTCGTCCTCGAGCAGCGCAACCCGCGCTTTCCAGTAGAGCGCGCGTCCCTCGGCGTACCAGATCGATTCGCGCGGGATGCGACGCAGGTTCTCGTCGAGCCACTTGTTGGCGGTGGGCAGATCCTTGGCCTGGATAGCAGCGAGCGCCAGCCGCCACATGGCTTCGCCCGCCTGATCGCCGGCCGGGTAGAGATCGGGCAGCTTGGCGAGCAGCGCCGCCGCCTCGGCCGGTCGCTCGGCCGACGTGTGCAACTCGGCGGCGCGTAGCCGGGCGTCGTCGGCGTAGCTGTGCGCGGGCGCCTCTTTTTCTATCACCGCATACTTGGCCAGGGCAGCGTCTCTGTTGCCCCCCGAAGCCAGGCATCGCGCCCCCTGGTACAGCGACTTGGTGATGAGATCGCCATCGGCGGCTTCGCGGCAGGCGGCCTCGGCCTTGATGAAGAAGGGCGCCGCGCGGGGACGCTGCCGCTGCTTGAAGATGCTCTGCGCGCGGTGATATTCGGCCTTGCAGCGCAACGCCGCCGACGCGGGGCCAGCGGGCGACAAGGCGAGCGCCTGGGTGAACGCCGCCTCGGCGTCCTCGTTCTGATTGCGATCGAACAGCTCCATGCCGCGCGTCTGCCAGTCGCTGGCGGTGAACTTCGCCAGCGCGGCGAAGTCTTCGCCCACCCCCGCCTGGGCCACTTTGCCCTGAGGACGCGGTCTCTGCCCGATCTCGGCGAGTCGCTCCTCGGCGCGGCGAGACCACGCTTCGAGCGGCGCCTCGGCCCAGATGCGGCGGTAAAGGGCTGCGGCTTGCGCGATGTCGCCCCCGGATCCGCCGCCAGATCCGACGCCGGATGCTTCCAGAGCTTCGGCTCTGCGAAACATGGCTTCGGCCCGCCGGGGGCCGTGGGGGAAGCGTTCGAGGAAGCGACCGGCCTCCTCGGCGACCTCACGCTGCCGCCCGAGGGAGGCGAGAGCATCGAGGCGGATGAGCACGCTTTCGGCCTCGAGAATCGCGCCTTCGGGGACCCGGCCGGCCCAGAGCAGCGCTCCTTCGGCGTCTCCCCGTCGCAGGCGGCAACGAGCGGCGTGGTAGGCGTGATAGGCCGCCATGAGCGGCTGCTTCTTGTAGAGTTCTTCGAAGATCGCACCCGCGGCGGTCCACTCGTCGGCGTTGGCGTAGGCGAGCGCCAGCATGAACTTGCCAGGCAGTCGCTCGGGCGATCCGAACGGCAGCTTCGACAGGCCCGTCCGGGTCAGTGCGATCGCTCGGCGCGAGTCGTCGCGGCGGAACGCTTCGGCCGCAGGGGCGAGGGGGCCGCTGACGAAGTAGGGCTCGAGCCAGCGGCGATCGAAAGCAACCGGCTTCGGCGCGCTCGCCGCTTTGGGCTCGGTGACCGCCGCGGCTTTGCGTTTGCCCGCTTTTGCTTTTTGGGGATTCGGCGTCGTCTCTTTGGCCTTCGGCGCAGCCGCTGCGACGGCGCCCGCTGTCGCCACGCTGGCCAAAGCGAAGGCTGCGGCGAAGACGGCGCTACTGGCGCGCTTGCCGAGCCGGACGCGGTAAGTTCGAGTCAGCGGTTCCACAACGTCACGCGGTTCCTTCCGGTGCGTTTGGCCTGGTAGAGCATCTCGTCGGCGGCCGCGATGAAGTCGGCGGCGTTTCGGATCGACGCCGAAGGAACGGCGGCGACCCCGATGGAGACGGTGAGAGGAATGGATTTGTCGTTCCACTGCACCGGCTGGCGTTCGACCGCCATGCGGATTCGTTCGGCGACGATTTTCGCCTGCAGCAGATCGGCGCCGCGGCAGATGATCGAAAACTCCTCGCCGCCCACCCGCGCGAAGACGTCTTCGACCCGGATCGTCCCGAAGACCACCGTGGCCAGCTGTTCCAGCACATAGTCGCCGGCGGGGTGGCCGTGCGTGTCGTTGACGGCCTTGAAGTGATCGATGTCGAACGAGATGAGCGCGGTGGCCAGGTTGTGGCGGATCGCGTACGCATATTCACTCTCGATGCGATCCTGGAAATAACGTTTGTTGAACGCCTTGGTCAGATCGTCCCGCAGCGCCGAATCGAGCATCTGACGCTGGAAATCCTCGTCCAGCTTGTCGTGGTAGGTGAACTTGAGCACCGTCCCGCTGCCGACCAGGATCTTGTCGCCGTCGGACAGCTCGTGCTCGACGACCTTGATGCC
>JANNNO010000493.1:0-29033 GCA_031398585.1 Myxococcales bacterium
GCCAGCGCCGCATACTCCTCCGGCTTGCCGAGCAATTGCGGGAACGGCACCGCGTGCGGCGGAGGTCGGGTTTGCCAAAATCGGCAGTGCGTGACCCCATGCGAGCCGGGGTCCGCCTGCCCAGCAAGAAACGAATGCACGGTCGGGAGACGCAATTGCCAGACCGGATCCTGCGATCAAACGAACAAGGCGAACGGCACTGCCTGCGGTAGCGGGGTCTGCGATGGGGGACAGTGCAAAGGCTGCGGGGGCAGCGGCGAAATATGCTGCGCTTCCCGTAGGTGCTCTAGCGGTCACGTGTGCAACTCCGGAACCTGCCAACCGTGCGGCAACGCAGATCAGGTTTGCTGTGCGGCCCCGAATGAGTGCGCAAGCTCGCAGCTCTTCTGCAGCCGCTCCGAAGGCCGCTGCTACATCTGCGGCCTCGGCAGCCCCGGCCCCGGACAATGCGGAAACTAAACAATTTTGCGGCGAGCCCCTCCAGGAACCCTACGCTCCAGAAACCTTGGCGCATGACGGGCGGCTCCGCCTAACCTGCCGGGGACGGTTGCGTTTCGTCTGGACCAGTTGATAACTTACCTTGCGAGTTGCGTCGTGACCATCAGCGAAGCGGGATGAAACCCGTGGACGCTGCCGGCAGGATGGCCGGCGACCTGGAGGAGGTCGCGCGTGGCAGCCGGACGAAAGATCGAAGACGAGGGCGAAGCTCAGCGGTGCGTGTCGGCGGCGAGGTGTGCTGGGATCTGCCCCGGCGAGAGGGCAAGAGCGCATGGCATCGACGGTCGCTCCCTGTACGCGTGGGCGGTGAATCGGTGAATCGGTGAATCTTGGTCGGCGCGAAACGACCGTTCAGCCGCGCGCGAAGCGGGCGACCGCCGCGCGGGCCTCGTCCGCGCGGGGACTGGTCGAGGTCGTTCCGGCCGCGGTCCCGCGCGTGACGAAGGCGCCAGCCGCCCGCTACGTACTCGAGGTTGCCGGCGCCCCGATCGAGTGATCGAGTTCGGCGATGATGCCTAGGCCGCGACGCTGCGTCGGGTGCTCGAGGCGCTGTGATCGTGCTGAGTCGCTGAGTCTTGCGCCAACGACGCGCGTGTTCGTGGCGGTGGCGCCGCTCGATAGCAGGCTCGTTCGTTTGTTCGTTTGTTCGAGGTCTCTTGACCACGGCCGGCCGTCCGACGTCTCGTGAAAAGCAAAACCCCGCTGTTCGCGGGGTCTTGCCGGAGAGTGAATCGCCGGTCGGCGACGAGGTGCCTTTTAGCGGCGCGCGCGGCGGCGGCGTGCGGTCAGCTGACTCGCGATGAGCAGCGCCATGGGGATGAGCAGTCCAGCCGACGTGCCACCCGACGACGATACGCCGGCACCGACGCTGCAACCGCTGCCGCTGGTGTTGTCCGACGGCGGCGCGGCCGGCGGTGACGAGCCGCCCGAGGACGAGCCTGGCGACGTTCCGGAGGAGCCTCCGGCTTTCGACGAGCCGCCGCTCGAACCGCCGGAGCCGCGGGGAGAGCCCGAGGATCCGCCGGTGGACCCGCCCGAAGACCCGCCGGATGATCCACCCGAGGTCGAGCCGCCGGTTCCAGTCGATGCGCCGCCGCTGCCGCCGGACGATCCCGTCGCGGCATCAGCCGGTGCTTCGCCGCCTGCGCCGGTCTGCCCTGCCTGTCCGGAGCCTCCACCTGCGCCGCCTGCGCCGGCGTCGCTGCCCGCGTCGGCCGCGCCGCCGTCACCGCCCGAAGGTGTGCCGTCGGTGGGGGCGGTGAGGCCGGCCGGTCGCACGTAGGTGCCGCCGGGAGGGACGATGGAGAGCACGAGGCGCATCTGGCTGGGCACGTAGTCCGAAGCGGGGCGGCCACCGGGTGTGCCGCCGAGCGCGGGATCTTTGACCACCAGGTGATACTCGGTTCGCTTCTTGTTCCAGGCGATCTTGTTGTACTGCCACGCTTTGGTGACGGGCACGACGGTCAGATAGACGCCGGGCTCTGTGTACGCCTTGGAGGTGATGCAGCCGTAGCCTTCGAGATCACCATCGAAGCAGATGGTCATCGTGGTGTTGCGCTTGCTCGGCTTGGTCGTCACCACGTGGTGGATGTACGCCGTGCCCTTCGAGTAGTCGACGGGCGTCACCCAGCTGTTGGGCTGGTTGGGCAGCTGCTTGGCCGTGTGATGGAACGAGTTGTTCGCGGTGGCCGTGTAAGTCTCGTCGAAGACCTCGAGCTGCTGCGCCGAGGCTGGCGCGGTCCAGGCGAAGGCGAGGGGGGCGGCAAGGGCGAGTGCCGAGCAGACACGCGAGACGAAGGTCTTTTGACGCATGAGGGTCCTATCTGGAAAAAGGGGGGCCCAAGGTAGTGGCCTGGCGGGCTGGCGCTGTCGCTTACGCGCTGGAGATTTTCGAACGTTGGCCGACGCGTGAAGACACCTGCGTCCGGAAGGCACAGCTTCGCAGGCAAGAGAGCATCGCGGGGACGCCGGCGACCCTCACCCGCCCGCCCTTCGGGTGGTCGACCTCTCCCGCAAGCGACGCAAGCGGGCGAGGTAAAGGTATCCAGTCAGGCACCTTTCACCGCCAGCCGCGCGGCACCGCCGATCGCCGCGAACCATCTCCGGGCGCCGACCAGCGGCGCGCGATCAGGCCTTCATTTCCGGCAGGGTGCCGGCGTAGGCGGCGGCGCCGATGCCGGTGACGGGGAGATCCATGGCGTTGCAGAGGGTGGCAAGCAGCTTGTTGTGGGCGCCGCCGTTGTAGCGGAAGATCTTGCCCGTCTTGAGGGCGCCGCCGCAGCTGCCGGTCAAGGTGATCGGGATCTTGCCGTTGAAGTGGCTGGCGCCGTCGTCCATGTCGCTGAAGGTCGCGATCACGCTGTGATCGAGGGCGGTGCCGCCGGCTTCCATCGTGGCGTCGAGCTGCTTGGCGAGGCTCGCGACGTTGGAATAGATCCAGCTGTCGATCTTGATCTTGTTGGCCGCAGCGCCCGAGCCGCCGTGAGCGACGGCGTGGTAGTCGCTGTTCACGCCGAGCCACGGGAACGAGTTGCCGTCGCCGCCGCCGTCATCGAACAACGTGATGGTCACCACGCGGGTCAGATCGCAGCGCAACGCCACCGCGGTGATGTCGAACATCGCTTTGGCCAGCGCATCGGTCGTCTTGCTGGTGCCGATGCTCGGGCCCGCGCAATTCGCTGCCGGGGTGCCGACGTTGCCGGCGCCCGCGAGACGCGCTTCCAGCTCGCGCACCGACTGCGTGTGAGCATCGATCTTCTGCCGATCTTCGGTGCCGAGCCGCTTGCCGAAGGCCGCCATCTCCTTTGACACGTAGTCGAGCACGCTCTTTTGCCGCTGTAGCAGCACGTCGACCTGTTGAGGCGGCGTGGCGGCGCCGCTAAAGAGGCGGGAAAAGAGCCGCGCGGGGTCCAGCTCGGCGGCGTTCTGCTGTCCGCTGGCCCGCCACGACGTGGAACAGCCGTCGCCCACCGACTTGATGCCGAGGGTGAGCAGGGGCGCTTTGAGCGTGACCCGCTTGGCGATGTCGTCGGCCATCATCTGATCGATCGAAGGCCCGAGCGCCTTGCGTGACTCCGACCGCTTCTCACGCGTGCCGGTCAAGGTCGCGCAATAGGTGAAGTGGCCGTCGTAGCGGAAGCCGTCGTCGATGATGTGTTTGTAGTCGAGGCCGATCGCCATCGACATCTTGGCCTTCACCGATTCGAACGACGATAGGGTCGGCCCCAACGTGCCGATCTCGGTCGCCGACGAAGCCGGATAAAAGCCCGATCCCATTACGCCATTGCCGTGAGTCACGGCGACGAAGCGTTTGGGAAAGCCGGTCGTCGTGGCGGCCTGGGCGCGTTCGGCGTGAATCAGCGGCAAGAGCGCGGCGCTGGCGCCGAGCTGTTTGAGGAGAGCGCGGCGCGAATATCGAGACGTCATGGCAGCTTCTCCCCATCGGCAGGTGTGCGGTAACGGAAGGATCGTGAAGTCGTGATCGCGACCAGCATGTCTTTGATGGAATGGTTGCCGGTCAAGGCCGTCGTCACGGCGTCGAGACTCGCGAGATCGGCCGGCGTGTCGGTTCGCTTGAAGGCGTAGCGCATCCACTGCATCGAGAAGCAGCGGGCCGTGGTCGGGCTGGCCGCCAGGATCTGGCTCAGCGCCCGCGCGTCGGCGAAGTTGTGCTTTTTGCCGTCGAGCTCGATGCTGCCGCTCGAGTCGACGCGGCCCCCGTTGTCCAGGTCGCGGTACTTGCCGATGCCGTCGTAATGCTCGAACGCGAACCCGAGCGGGTCCATCATCGAGTGGCAAGCGCGGGCGCAGTCGTTGTTGTCGTGCACTTCGAAGCGTTTGCGGGTGGTGCCACCGGCCGCGGCGCTGGCCGCCGGTTGCACGTCGGCCGGCGGCGAGGGCAAAACCCCGCAGAGCAGGCGCTCGTAGACGCGGCGGCCACGTTTGACCGGGTGCGAGCCGTCGGTCGCGCCGGTCACGCTGAGAAAGCCGGCGCGTGTGAGCAGACCCGCGCGTTGTGCGCCGTCGAGGTTCATCGGCTTCATCGCGGTGCCGGTGACGCCGCTGATGCCGTAGACACTCGCGAGTGGGCCGTTCACGAAGGTATTGGTTGCCGTCAACAACGATGACAGGCGTCCGTCGCCCGTGGCGACGCTGCCGAGGAATGACTCGAGCTCGGCGGCCATCGCCGTTTTGAGATCGTCCTTCCATTCGGGATAGACGGCCGGATCTTTCGGTCGTTCGGCGAGCTGATCGAGGTTGAGCCACTCCTCGGTAAAATTGGCGATGGTGCGGCCGGCCTTTGGGTCGTCGAGCATGCGCCGGGCCTGCGCATTGACCTCGGCGACGGTGCCGAGCTTGTTGGTGGAGGCGGCATCGAGCAACGTGGCGTCGGGCATCGACGACCAGAGGAAGTAGGAGAGTCGCGACGCGACCTCGTAAGGCCCCAGGCGTATGACCTTGCCCTCGACGATCGGTGCGCCTTCGCCGAGCTCCCAGTGATAGAGGAAGGCCGGCGATTGCAGCATGCCTTCCACCAGCAGGCGGACGGCGGCGGCGTAGCTCAGCGAGAGCGTCGTGCGCCCCGCCTGGTAAAGAGCCGTCAACCGAGCCACCTCGTCGGTGGTCAGCGGGCGTCGGAAGGCGCGCAGCCCGAAGCTGGTGATGAACTTGTTGGCACAGGTCGCCTCGTTGCCACCGGCGGCGCAAGGCGCGAGGGTCTGCGCCTTGGCTTCGACGCCCGCGGCGACCGCGACGGCGGCATCGCGGATGGTGTCGAGATCCTGCGAGGAGACGAGGCCCGCGCGGCGAAAGAGGAAGTCCGATTCGCGATCGAGGGGAAACGCGTTGGCGGGATTGCTGACGTCGCCGAGTAGATCGCGGACGGTGTTGTTGTACTCGCGCTGGGTGAGGCGCAGGAGCGGTCGCACCCCGGCGGCGTTCACGTCAGCGGGCGTGCCGGGAGACGTTCCCCCGCCAGGAGGAATCACGCCACCGGGCGTGGTGCCGCCACCGGGCGTGGTGCCGCCACCGGGCGTGGTGCCGCCACCGGGCGCGGTGCCGCCGCCGGGCGTGGTGCCGCCACCGGGCGTGGTGCCGCCGGGTTGGGTGGTGCCGCCAGGACCCGTGGATGAGGCGGGATCACTGCCCGCGTCGATGCTGCCTGAACAGGCCAGGCCGCCAACGAGCAGAAGGGCGGTGAACGGTGACGCCAGGGTCCTGTGCTGCATGAATCTCCCAACGCGGGTGAGGGCTGTGCGCCGCGCGGAAAGCCATGACTCCGTGGCTTCGCGTTGCCACCTCAGCCTACGCAGGGAGGTCTCAATGTGCCATAGGAAATGTAAGACAAATCACGAACTATATTGGTCTTATACTGCTGCTGACATCAGCGAGGTCAACCGACCTGTGCTCCTTGGTTCGACAGCCCGCGCGTTACAGCTCCTGCACGAGCTTCCAGATCCGCGGGTCGACGAGGATCCCCTCGGCGTCGCTTTGCGCGCGCGCTTGCATGACGCGTTCGCCGGGATAGCGCACGGCGGGCGCTGGGGTTCGCAACGAAGCCAGGATGCCGTCGACGATCGCGGCGCGATTTCCGGCGGCGTCGATGGTCGGCAAATCGAAGGTGAGGAAGACCTGGGTGAGCCGCGTCTCGGTGATCACGTTGGTCGGGATCTGATGCGTGGCCAGCCCGCCCGAGAGAAGCGCGCCGATCATGTCGAGCATGAGCGACAGGCCCGAACCCTTCCAGTAGCCGATGGGCAACGGACGATTCGCTCGCTCGATCGCGCTGGGATCGCGAGTCAGCTGGCCAGCCTCATCGAAACCGCCGTCGACGGGCAGGCTCTCGCCTCGCAAGCGATAGCCTTCGAGCGCACCGAACGAAAACTGCGACATCGCCATGTCGAGCACGACAGCGTCTTTTTCCCGCGGCACCGCGATGATGATCGGGTTGTTGCCAATGCGCGGATCGGGCGCGCCCCAAGGTGGCAGATTCGCCATCGTGTTGGTCCAGCAGATCCCGATCACGCCCGCGGCGGCGGCTTGCCAGCCGTAGGCCCCACCGCGCATCCAGTGGTTGGTGTTGGCCAACGCGACGGCACCCACGCCGTGCGCACGACCGAGCTCGATCGCGCGTGCCATGGCGGCGTGCGCGTTGAGATTGCCGGGCCCCGCCTTGCCGTCCCAGCGTTCGATGGCGCCGAAGCTGGCGGTGCGCTCGGGGCTCGCATTCACGGCAACGACGCCGCGTTTGACCTGTTCGATGAAGCGAGGAAAGCGATTGAGGCCGTGCGAAGGAACGCCGTCGCGGTTGGCTTCGATGAAGAGGCGAGCGCAGAGGGCCGCGCGTTCGGCCTCCATGCCGACTTTGCCGAGGACCCGCAGCAACGTTCGGTTCAACTCGTCTGGGCTCACGCGCATGGCGCGCACCTTAGCAGCCCGTCGCGCCGGGAAAGTCCCCCGAACCGCATCGCCGGTTCGAGCGACTCGAGCTGATCCATTTGGATAACGACCGCGCACGTGAGCCGCGGCCCGCGCCATTCATCACTCACTCAGGGCACCGCCGACGACCACCGCTCGAATGTCCTGACCGCTGTCGTCGCGGCAGGGGCACTAGTACAGGTGGTCCGAGGCGCAGCCCGACGCGGCTGCCCCGACGGCGAAGCAACCCGACGCGAGAAGGTTTTAGGTATGACCTCAGCTGGCCGCGGCGCTGTCGATCGCTGGAGATGGAAGTCGCTCGCGCTCGCGGTGCCGGCTTGGCTGGCGATCGGCTGTGTCGGGGAGGTCGGCTCCCATGAGGATTCGACCGAGGGCGGTGGGTCGAGCGGGGCGGGTGGGGGCAGCGAGCCGCCCGGGCAGTCGCCTGGTTCGAGCCCTCCCGGGACCGGGAATCCGCCGGGAAATGCAGTTCCTATGGGCCCGATCGCCACGGCGGCACCGGCCACCGGCCAGCGCCTGACGGATCGCCAGTACCTCAACGTCGTGCTCGATCTCTTTGCCGTCGACGTGAGCGCCGAGGTCGCGACCTTGCCGCTCGATCCCAAACACGAGGGATTCCGCAATGCCGCCTCGTCGTTGCTGCCTTCGGACCTGCGCATCGAGGGCTACGCGACGCTCGCGGAGTTGATCGCGGGGCGCGTCGATTGGAAACAGCGACTAACGCAAGACGGGGTCTGTACCGACAACACACCCGCATGTCGACGCGCGTTCCTCGACACCACGGGCCGAAAGCTTTTTCGGCGACCGCTGAGCGATGACCAGAGAAGGCGACTCGACACACTCTTCGACGCGGTAGCCAAGGAGGGCGAGCCGTTCCTGGTGGCGGTGTCTCTGGCGGCGCGCGTGATGTTGCAGTCGCCGGAGTTCCTCTACCGCCTGGAAAAGGCAGCGGCCCTCGATGACTACGATCTCGCGAGTCGGATCGCCTTTCTCCTCTGGAACTCCGCGCCCGACGATCGCCTGCTCGAGGCGGCGGGGAAAAAGACTCTCGCTACAGCCGACGGTCTGCGCAGCGAAGTGAACCGGCTGCTGGCGGATCCGCGCAGCAAGCGCGGCCTGCGCGACTATGTCGATGACTGGTTGGATGCCGAACGCCTCCTGCGCACCAGCCGGGACACGGCGCTCTTCCCGCAGTGGACCGGTGCGCTGGCCGCCGACATGCGCGAGGAGATCCATCGCCTCTTTGACCGCATCGTTTGGCAAGAAGATGCCGACCTGTTGGATCTCTTCCGCACCGACCGCACGTCGCTGAGCCCGGCGTTGGCCAAGCTCTATGGTGTTCCCGCGGCGGGTACCGGTTTTGCCGACAGCAGCCTCGCGGCCGTACCGCAACGCCAGGGGCTACTCACCCAGGCAGGGATTCTCACCTTGTCGTCGGTGGGCGGCGTGGGATCCTCCATCGTCGATCGAGGCACCTTCATCGCGCGCACCCTCCTGTGCATCGACATTCCGGAGCCTCCCAACAACGTGCCCGAGCTGGCCGCGGCGGAAACCGGCAAGAGCGAGCGCGACCGTCTCAAGAGTCACCGCGAGGATCCTGCCTGCGCTGGCTGTCACAATCAGATCGATCCGCTCGGTCTCGCGTTCGAGACCTACGACGCGATCGGGGCCTTTCAGACCAAGGACGAACATGGCAACGCGCTGACCGGAGCGGGTAGCCTGGGGGTCGATGGACAAGACGTTGCGTATGACAACGTTCGTTCGTTCATTGCAGCCCTCACTCGATCGCCGGCGCTGTCGGATTGCCTGTCGCGCAAGCTGCTTCAGTACGCGCTCGCGCGGCCGCTCGGCGAGGCCGATCGCGGCGCGGTCGAGGATCTCGCGGGTCGTTTCGGCAAGGGCGGCCGGCGCATGAAGGCGCTGCTCGGGTCGCTGACCGAAGGCACCTGGGTTCGCATGCCGGGGGTGTTTCAGTGAGTCAGTGGAATCCGAAGTCGAAGTCGTTCGATCGCCGACGGCTGTTGCGCGGCGCCGGCTCGGTCGCGATCGCGCTGCCCTTCCTGCCCGAGCTGGGTGGGCGCGCGCTGGCGGCGGGCAAGCCCAAGCGGTTCGTCACCTTCTTTTTTGGCAACGGCATGCCGCCGGTCTATTCACAGCCCGGGTTCGCGGGGCCCGTGCTCTCGCCGCTTGCGCCCCACGCCGCCAAGATCGCGCTCCTGCGCGGCATCGCCAATCGGTCGGCGGGCGGCGGCTCAGGACATCCGCACGCGCGCGGCTCATCGAGTTTTGCCATCGGACATTCCAATCCTTCCGTGCAGACGGCAGGGCAGCGATCGCTCGACATGGCGGCGTTCGAGACTTGGAAGCCGCCGACGGCGCTGTCGTCACTGGCAGCGTCCTTGTGGTGGTGGTCGGAGGACGTCGTCAGGAACACGCACTCCTGGCAAGGCGTGAACAAACCCAACCCGGGCATCACGCGCCCATTGGCGCTGTTTCAGCGGCTTTTCGGCGGCACCTCGACAGCGGGTCCCGTCGGCAGTCCAGAAGAGGCGGCGCAGTTGAAGCAGCGGCGACTGTCGCGCAGTGTGCTCGACGGCGTGATGTCAGGGTACCGCTCGGTCACGTCCGAGGCCTCGGGCCTCAGCCCGCGCGTGCGCTCGTTGCTGTCGGACCATTTCGAGTCGGTGCGCAGTCTCGAGCGACGTGCGATCGCGATCGAAGGCGGGGCAGGTGGTGGCTCGCCGATGTGCAAGACGATGCAGGCGCCACCGGACTTGGCGCCGCAACAGACCTGCAGCCGCGGGTGCGACACCAAGGGCAGCACCGGCATGCACGACGCGGGGGGCGGCGCCAACAAGTCGTCGAACTGGGACGCGGTCTGGCCGTTGCTCACCGACCTCTTCGTGATGGCGCTTCGCTGCGACATCGCCCGGGTCGGCAATCTGACCTGTACCGCGGCTGGGGATCGCTACAACTTCGGCGATCAGACCGCCAACGTGCACGATCTCGCGCACAGCTGGCGGCCTGGCGGCGAGAACGGCTTCGACAAGAGCGTCACCTGGATCATGGGGCGGCTGGCGTACTTCCTCAAGGCGATGGACGATCCTGCGTTTACGTTGCCCGAGGGGGGCACGCTGCTCGACAACACGCCGATCCTCATCGGCACTGAGGTCGGCGATCCGGCTCCGCACAGCTTTTCCAATCTGACGTTCATGCTTGCGGGCGGCGGCGGCCTCTTCAAACCGGGCGTGCACGAGTACGGTGACAAGAAGTCCGAGGTCGATCTGTACAGCACCGTGGCGAGGGCGCTCGGCATCGGCGACAAGTTTGGCGACCCCCGATTTTTCAGCGACTACCTGCCGGGCGAGGTCTGAAAGCAAGTCTGCCCTCCGACGTCCGCCGTTCCCCACGTCAGGCACCGCTCAAGTCTGCGCCTGCGCCCGTCGATCGACCGTGGGGGTCTGCGTCGACGGCGGCCCGCAGCGCCCATGTTTCACGACCTCCATCTGCCCGGCTATAGCCCCTCAGGCTTGCTCTATCGGGGCGAGCACAGCCGGGTCATCGCGGCCACGCGCCTCTCCGATGGCGCGCAGGTCGCGATCAAGCTGCTGGGCAGCGGTGAGACGAGCGGCGACCGCGGCGGCGAACAGGAAAGGGCGACCTTCGCCCGCGCGCAGCGTGAGCTCGAGCTGACCGAGAGGTCTGCGGGCCCTGGCATCGTGAGGGCACAAGGACTCGAACACGCAGGAGCCGAGGCGGCCCTCATCCTCGAGCGTGTGGTGGGCACCACGCTGCGCGCTCAGATCAGCGAGGGCGGCTGCAGCCTTTCGGCCTTCCTCTCGATCGCCCGCCCGCTCACGGCCGCGGTGGCGCGCATGCACCGCGCGCGGGTGATCCACCGCGACGTGAAACCCGACAACATCCTGCTGGATGTGAGCGGATCTCCGGTCCTGTGCGATTTCGGGATCGCGGTCCAGCTCCCCCGCGGCGAGGACTCGATCCGCGAGCCAGAGGTGCTGCAGGGGAGTCTGCACTACCTCGCCCCCGAGCAGACCGGGCGGATGAACCGCGGCGTCGACACCCGCACGGATCTCTATGCGCTCGGCGCGACCTTTTTCGAGATGCTCGCGGGCCGGCAGCCTTTCGCTGGCCTCGAGGGGCTCGATCTGATTCACGCCCATCTCGCGACGGAACCCCCCGGGTTGGGGACGCTGCGGAGCGATCTGCCTTCCTCCATCGGGAAGGTGGTGGCGCGCCTGCTCGCCAAGGACCCGGCGCAGCGATATCAGAGCGCGCGCGGGCTGCTCTTCGATCTCGATCGCGTGGCCGCTGATCCTGAGGGCGCCTGGGCGTTGGGCGAAAGCGACGTTCTCGATCACATCGTCTTTCCCGCCGAACCGCATGGCCGCCGCAGAGAGCTCGATCGGCTGGAGGAGTCCATCACCTCCGCCGCGAACGGCACCGCCAGCTTGGCATTGGTGGCGGGCAAGCCAGGCGTTGGCAAGACGACGTTGCTCGCCGCCACGCGCCCGGTGGCGCAGAGGCTGCAAGCCCGGGCCGGCTTCGGGCGCTTCGCAGCGCACCGGCAGAACGAACCGTATTCGGCCGTGCGTGACGCCCTTGCCGAGATCTGTCTGCAGCTTCTGGCCGAAAACGAGGAGGCGCTCGAGGCAGCCCGCCATCGCATCACATCGGCGTTGGGTGGCATTGCCGCCGTGGTGACCGAGCTGGTGCCCGAGCTCGAGCGCGTGATTGGAAAGCCAGCCGCGGTGGCGGAGATCGGCCCCACCGAAACTCGCAATCGCTTCCGCCTCGCTATGCGCCGGCTGATGAGTGCGCTCGGCACCTCCGGGTGCCCCGTCGTGCTCGTGCTCGACGATCTGCATCTAGCCGACCGGGCGAGCCTCGCCCTCATCGAGAGTCTCCTGGCTCAGCCGGCTGGCCTGCCGATGGCCATTGTCGCTGCCGGTGATATAGTTGTTCTAGGCAACGAATCGTTTGCGGCATTGCCTGCCCTCGCGCGGACCGCGATGGGAGGTGCCCTGGTCGAGCTGCAGCCGCTGTCTGACGACGATCTCGAAAGCTGGATCGCGGGTCTGCTCCATCGGCCCGTCGCTGAGGTGTCGGCGTTGGCGGCGGTGGTCGCGCAGCGTTCGGGTCGCATCCCTTTCTTCGCCCGGCAGTTCCTACGGCACCTGGAAGAGATCGGCGCCCTGGCCCTGGCCGAAGACGGGCGCTTCGCGTGGGATGAGGCCGCCGTCGCGGCCGCGCATGTGCCTGACGATCTCGTCGGGTTGATGCGTGCCACTTTGCAGCGGGTCGGTGGCGAGGCGCGGCTGGCGGCCGCGCTGGCGGCTCAGATCGGCGGTCCTTTTCCCGCCGAGTTGCTCTTGCACCTGGCGCATGGACGGCAAACCGACGGCCATGCCGCGATCGACGTTCACGGCGCTCTCGCCTGTCTGAACGACGCCGGCATCCTCGCTCGCAGCGGGACTGCCTATCAGTTTGCCCATCCGACGCTAGAGGAGGAATCGGCCCTGGGCCTGCCTGAGCCCGAACGTCGGCTGGCTCACCGGAGAATCGGCTGGTGGCTGCTCGGCAATCAGTCTGCTGCCGAGCTGCCCGCCGGTCGCCTGTTCGCCGTGGCCGATCACCTGTCGTGGGGCCTCGATCGCGCTGCGGGCGACTCGTCACCCGACAACGGAGCGCGATTTTCGGCGACGCTCCGCCTCGCTGGCGAACGCGCCCTGCGCGCAACCTCCTACGATGCTGCGATTCGCTTCTTCCGCGCCAGCGCGGGTGTGATCACCGCCGAGACCTGGATCACGGCGCCCGACGACTGTTTTGCCACCGAGCTCGGTCTGGCCAAGGCGCTCTTTCTGGGCGGGCAGACGCAAGCGGCCGAGGTGGTCTTCGGATGCCTCGCGGACCGGCCGCTGCCGCCGCGTCGATACGCCGAGGCGATCAGCGCGCGGGTCTCCCTGCTCACGGTGGCAGGCTCGATGGCTCAGGCGATCGAGGTCGGCCTCGAAGGCCTCGAACACATCGGCCGCAAGGTGACGCGGCGACCATCGCGGATCGGGCTCGTGCTTCGTCTCTTGACCGTCCTGTTCCTGCTGCGACGGCGGCGCGACGACGAGATCCTCGCCCGTCCCCGCGCGCAAGGACCGCTCGGCGATCAGCTCGACGCGGTCTCGACCCTGGTCGACGCCGTTGGCCCGGCGGCTTACTGGTCCAACGCGCAGCTCTACGCTGGCATGCATCTGGCGCATTTGCGCGACAACTTGTTGAGAGGTCATTCGGGCGGCATCGCCTACTCGTTCGCCCGCCAGGCAATGTTGACCGTGGGCCTCCTCAAGAACTTCGGTCTCGCCGCGCGCCTGGCACGGCTGGCCGTCGCCCTCGAGGGCAAGATCCCGAGTCCGCGGCACGCCGCGCGCATCCGAACCCTGATGGCAATGACCGTCGAGTCATGGAACCAGCCCTTCCGTGCGGTGGCCGCGGGGCTGGTGGCTGCCGAACGCGGATGCGAAGAGGCGGGCGATCTCGAGTACGCCAACTACAGCACGAGTTTCCGGGTCGGACTGCTCTTTGCCAGCGGCCACAATCTTCGCGGGCTGCGCGAGGAGGTCGTAACGGCCGCGCAGCGCTGCACGGCCTGGGGCTACAAGGAGGTCGCCAGCGTCGAGCACCAGAGCCTCGAGCTGCTCGATGTGCTCACCGGCGAGCGGGCCTTCGACCCGTCGCCGTCCTTTGGAAAGAGCCAGCTGCTCTGGCGGGAGACCAAGGCGCCGATCTACGTCGGGGCGACCCGTGCCTTGCCGGTGCTGTATCTACTGGGAGCGCCGGAGGCCTGTTTCGATCACGCGGAGGAGTCGGCCGATTTCGGTAAGGCTCTTCCCGGCAACCCTTTGTCGGTCGAGCATCAGTTCTGGCACGCGCTGGCCGCGGCCGCCTGTGCGGGCGTCCCGGGGCCACGGCAGAGCGTTGCTCGTCGCCGCTTTGTCCGTCTGCGAAAGGTGCTACGCAAGCAGGCCCAGCTCTGCCCCGCCAACAACCTCACGCGCATCACGTTGCTCGACGCCGAGGCGGCTCGCCTTGCGGGCGACGACGAAGCGGCCTGCGCGCACTACGGACGCGCCGTCGATCACGCCGCGGCCGGCGAGCAGACCCACCTCGAGGCGCTGGCCTACGAGCTTCACGGACGCCTTCTGCTGCAGAAAAACCCTGGTTCCAGCCAGGCGCGGCTGCAGCTTCGGGAAGCTGACACGCGGTATCGCATCTGGGGTGCGCGCGCCAAGGGGCAGGCGCTCGAGGCCGAGTTCAGCTGGCTGGTTGCGGCGGGCCAGACGCTGACCGCGGTGTCCAGTCCCTTGCTAGGCGGCGCCCGCGGCGCGACCGTGCAATCGCCCCGGCTCGCCACGGGACAGCGGCCCGCGCAGCCGACCGGTGCGGTGTCGAGTCAGACCCTCCATCCCATCACGGCCTCCGGCGATCCTTCGTCGCGGGCGCTCGATCTCGTGACGATGCTCGGCGTGACCCAGGCCATCTCGGAGGAGGTCACCACCGACGGAGTTCTGCGCCAGCTCATGGCCGCCGCCATCACCAACGCCGGCGCGCAACGCGGGCTTCTCATCCTGCGCGGGGAGGGCGACACCCACCTGGTGCAAGCCGAGAGCACCGCCCAGGGGCGTTTCGACAAGGTGAACCGACCCCTCGGCTCCTTCCCCGCGGCCCCCCAGGCGTTGCTGCGCCTCTGTCTGCGCGGCGGCGAGCCGATCGTGATCGGCGACGCCTCCACGCACGAGTCGTACGCGCGGGATCCGCACGTCGAGCGCGAGCATGTCAGGTCGATGCTGGCCGCTCCGATCGTTCGCCAGGGCAACGTCATCGGCGCCGTCTACCTCGAGAACAATGCCGTCAGTGACGTCTTCACCCCGGCGCGCGTGGAGTTGCTCCGGGTGCTCGCCACCCAGGCAGCGATCTCGCTCGAGAACGCGCAGCTCTACGCCAACCTCGAGAGCAAGGTGACGCAGCGGACGCGCGAGCTCGACGCCCGCAACCAGCAGATGCGGCTCGTGCTCGACAACGTCGACCAGGGCTTCGTCACCATCGATCGCCAGGCCGTGATGACCGAAGAGCGCTCTGCCATCGTCGGCAAATGGTTCGGCTCATCCCCCCCCGGCAGCACCTTCGCCGACTACCTCGCGGGCATCGACGGCAAAGCTGGTGCTCTCTTCCGTATCGGCTGGGATGCCATCGTCGAGGACATCATGCCGTTCGAGCTGACCCTCGAGCAGCTACCCCGCCGATTCACCTGGCAGGACCGCGTCTTCGGCCTCGCGTTCCGTCCCATCGTCGACAGCGCCAGGCAGGATCCCGCCAGTTTCGCTCGTATGCTGGTCGTCATCTCCGACATGACCGCTGAGCTGGCCCGACAGCGGGCGCGACAAGCGGCTCAGGAGCTCGCCGAGATCCATCGGCGGGTCGTGGCGGATCGCCTCGGCGTCCTGGAATTCCGGGAAGAGGCCACCGAGCTCCTCACGACGATCAGCTTTCAGCCTGCGCCGCCGCTGCCTCGACTGGCCCGCGCTCTGCACACGCTCAAAGGCAACGCGGGCATGATGGGCCTCGGCAGCCTGGTCGAGCTCTGCCACGGCCTCGAGACCGAGATCGACGAGATCGGCGAGGCCCCTGCGCGCGATCGGATCGAACAGCTGCGCAAGGTCTGGAGCGAGATCGACTCGATGCTGGGTGCTCTGCTCGGGGCGCGACCTGCCGGATCGCTCGAAGTGAGCGCCGATGATGCCACCAGGCTGGTGGCGGCGATCCAGCGCGGCGATTCGGCGGACGTGCTTTGCGCGATGGTCGAAAGCTGGTGGCGAGAGCCCGTGGCTCAGCGTCTTGCGCGACTCGGGCACGAGGCCCGCCGGCTGGCTGCCAGCGGCGGCAAAGGCGCCATCCATCTGGTCATCGAAGCGGCCGACGTCAGGCTCGATGGTGAGGCCTGGGCGCCGTTCTTCGCTGCCCTCGTGCACGTCGTTCGCAACGCCGTCGATCACGGCTTCGAGTCGCCGCAGGAGCGCCAGGCGGCAGGCAAGGCGGGACCTGCGACCTTGCGGCTCTCGGTTCGTCTCGACGCCGCCAACCTGCTGGTCGAGGTTGCCGACGACGGTCGTGGCGTCGCCTGGGAGCGCATCGCCGCCCGCGCACGCAAGGCAGGGCTGCCTGCCGAAACCCACGAGCACCTCGTCGCCGCCTTGTTCGCCGATGGCATCACCACCCGCGACGCGGTCACCGAAATTTCCGGCCGCGGCATCGGTGCCGGCGCCGCGCGAGCCGAGTGTGAGGTGAGAGGCGGTCACGTCGAAGTCACGTCGGAACCCGGTCGAGGGACCGCCTTCCGATTCGTCTTTCCCGCGGTCGAGGCCACCCGCCGCGGGCGGGCCGAGCCAAGCACGCCGGCTCCCATCGTGGCTCCGATGCCCGCGCTCGGCTGAGCCTCGCCGCTTCTATCGCGGGGATGTTGGGAGTTCTGACGCCTCCGCTGCGTCGCTCGTTTGACGATCGCGAACCTGGAAGCGGCGACGCGATATAGTAGTCCTATAGAATGTAAGATAAAATACGTTTCTGAGTTGCTCGAACGTCCGCCGTCGCTACACTGGATACGAGGTGGACGAAATGCGGTCGATTACCCCGAAGCACTCACCCGCGCTCGAGACCGCAGCCCTCGACTCAGATAGGCCCACCTCGCCCCGCGCTCTCGGCGCCCGCCTCGGCGGGTACCGTCTGCTCGAGTTTCTCGGCGGCGGCAGCAGCGGCGGATCGTACATGGCCGAACATGTCGACGCCCCCGGGCGGCTCATGGTCTGCAAGACCGTGCACGATTCACATGGCGTGACGCCGGAGCTGGCCGCCGAACGTCACCGAGCTCTATGTGACGAGATCGAGCTGGGGCGTCGCCTTGCGCATCCGGGGATCGCCAGCGTGCTGGATCACGATCTCGGTCGACACGGCGAGCCACCCTATCTGATCACCGAGCTACTCGATGGCGTCCCGCTCGAGCGCCTGGTCCGTTCGCTCACCCGCATCGGCCGCGTCCTGCCCTGCGCCCTGGCCGGCTATGTCGTGCACGAGCTGGCCAGCGCGCTTGGTCACCTGCACCGGGCACGCGGAACCGGCGATCGGCCGCTTGGTCTGATCCATGGGCGCATGCGCCCCAAAGAGGCGCTCCTGCTCCGCGACGGTTCGGTCAAGCTGCTCACCTTCGGGCCGTACACCACGAGCCTCTACAGCCCGAGCCCGCCCCGACGCATTCGCGGCGTCATCACTTACGCCGAGTACCGCGCGCCCGAGCAACTGCTCGGCATGCCGGTCGACGCCAGGGCGGATGTCTTCGCGCTGGGAGCGCTGCTCTGGGAGCTGCTGGTCGGCCCGCCGCTCTTCCGCGGTCGTTCCGAAGAAGAGGCCAGCGCATCGGTACTGGCTCACGAGATCCCGCGCCCCTCTTCCTTGCGACCCGAGATCCCTTCGAGTCTCGACGACATCGTCCTTGCGGCGCTCGCCCAGGATCCCCGAGAGCGGACTGCCAACGCCGATCGGCTCGCCCGCCAGCTTGCCAAGGGTCTACCCACTCGGACCAAGTTGCTCGGTTACGGCAGCGCCTGGGTCACCAGCGTGCTCGGCCCCGCTTCGTCGGGTCGGCCCGTGATGGCCGATGACGATGACACCGAGAGCAAGACGCCCGCGTTGCGCACGGTCAAAACCACCACGCCGCTGTCGGTGTCAGGTTCGATCACCGCTGGCGATACGCAGCGGGTCCCACCGCCCCTTCCGCCGCCGCAGCCGCGCGTTGAGGTGCGCAGCCCGACGCCTTCGCCGCCCCGCCGCTCCACGCCGCCACCGATCCCCCCGGCGGCCCGGACGCCCGCCCGTGGTGTTGCTCCCCTGGTTCGACCCACGCCCGCGCTGCCGCCCCCAATTCCGGAGTCTGCTCGGGCTCGTCTGCAGCTGGTGCCCGCTTTGCCCGCCAGCGAGTTGCACAAACTCCCGGAGGTCCATCTGCCGCGCCCGCGAACTCAGTTTCTCACGCCGCAGACGCCCGCCGATCAGGCCGGCGTGCCCACGTCGTTCGTGACCATGCCGACACCCACCGGAACACGGCGTCTGTCACCTTGGTTGAGCGATTCGACACCGACCGAGACGGTTCCGCGGCCCACGAAACCGTCGCGTTCGGGAAATCGCACGGCCAGCAAGTCAGCTTCGACGTCGTGGCTGGGCGGCCTGATCAAGATCGCGGCCATCGCCGGCTTCGGATTCTCGGCGGGCGCTCTGTGGCAGCACCAGCGGATCGAGCCGATCACCGCGGCGGTCGGGCCCGCGCTGGCCAGCTGGCGACCGATTCTCTCGCGGCTGCCCGCCCGCGCGTCGGCAGCCGTGGCTCCCACGCTTGCTCCCTCTGCCGCCGTCGCCCCGGCGCCCGCTGCCGTCGTCGCGCCAGCGGTCACGCCGCCTGTACCGGCATCGGCCGAGCCCGCCGCTTCGAGCTTTGCCGTCATCAGCGAGGCGGAAGCGGAAGCCCAAGCTCAAGCCGCCCAGGCCCCGGTGATGGTGATCAAGGCAACCGTGCGACGGTCGACCAAACGTCGGCTGCTTCGAGCCAAGCGTCAGAGTCCAGCACCGGCCCTAGCAGTCGAGCTGTCGACCCGCGATCGCTGAGGAGTGAGCTGCCTGCGCTGACTATCCGGTGGCGGCGACCGGAGTGACGGCGGTCTTTTCGGTGCGCAGAATCAGCTCGGGCGTGATCTCGACCGAATCGGCAGCGCTGATCGCAGCTGCGCTCAGC
This sequence comes from Myxococcales bacterium, assembly GCA_031398585.1. GTDB lineage: Bacteria > Myxococcota_A > Polyangia > Fen-1088 > Fen-1088 > JANNNO01. The sequence goes on from JANNNO010000493.1 coordinate 18,782, forward strand.
ATGAGCTTGACCGCTTCGGTTCCCATGCGTGAGGGAAACTGACGGACCGTCGTCAGGCCGAAGTTACGTCCCAGGTCGGTATCCCCGTAGCCCGTGACGATGATGTCTTCGGGCACGCGCACGCCGTGTTCCTGCAGCGCCCGCACCGCGCCCACAGCCACCGGATCGTTGGCGGCGACAATGGCGTCGGGAGGAAGACCCTCCTGCAGCAGTGCCAAGGTCGCGCGATAGCCATCTTCAGTGTAGTAGCCGGCACTTCGTACCGTGGCCGCATCGGGTGTCAACCCGCCCTCGACCGCGGCGCGTTCGTAGCCGGCTTGTCGCTGTCTTGCCGTCCAGATGCTGGGTGGGCCGGCCAGGTGACAGAGTCGCCGGCAACCCACCTCCATCAGATGCTTGACGAGAGCAAGGGTGCCGAACTCATCGCGACTGACGATGCTGGGAACGTCCACGCCAGGAACCCGCCGATCGACGAAGACGAGGCGCACGCCCTTGTGCAGGAGCTCCTGGTAAAAGCGCGGCTCCATCACCGGAGGCGTGAGGATCATTCGCCGAATGCCCTGCGCTAGCCAGTTGCCGACGACCTGTTCCTCGCGTCCTGCCAGCTCCCAGGTGTGACCGAAGAGCAACGGCCGTGTCGTGCCGAGCAGAGCCTCTTCCACTCCACGCAGTAGCTCGCTGAAGAACGAGTGGGTCGCATCGGGAAGCGACAGCGCGACGCCGTCGAGGCCTTGCCCGCTGCGTGGCTGCGCCGCCGGATCTCGCACGACTGTACCTGCGCCGACCTTGCGTTCCAGCCAGCCCGCTTCGACGAAGCGGCGAAGCGCAGTCCGCACCGTGATGTGATTGACGCCGAACTGCTTGGCCAGCTCTTGATCGGATGGGAAGCGATCGCCGGGTCGGTACTTCTTCTCCGCGAACCAGGTCGCGATCGTCTCGGCAATCTTCAGACTCTTGTGGGGGTACGCCATGGTCGCTCCGCCCGCTTCGCGGGCCCCGATGACATCGGGTGTTTCCCGCTCCGGCTTAGCGAGCGCTATGAAACCGGTATTGCCAGGGTGGCGAAGGTAGTTGTCTGTCGCACCTATCGTGCGCAGGCGGACAAAAAACCCTTCCTTTTGACGGCGAGTGACCTTGAGGCGACGCCGCCTCCCGCCGTACGATGCGCGCCATGAGGAACCTCCGCCCTACCTTGTACGCCTTGGTCTTAGGAACGGTGCTGTCCAGCTTCGCTGTGAGCGGATGCAAGGACACACCACCGCCACCTCCAGCAGGAAACGGAGGCGCAGGCGGAACAGCCGGCGCCGGTGGCACGGCCGGCAAAGGCGGCACGGGGGGCACGGCTGGTAAAGGCGGTACCGGCGGTGGAATCGCGGGCACCGATGGCGGAACCGCGGGCGCTGGCGGCAGCGACGGCGGCTCGACCGACGCGGGACCGCCTTCGTTGAAGGTCGTCTGGTGGGGCTCGCCGACGCGCCACACCCGCACCATTCAAGTGATCGAAGAGTTCCGGAAGAAGTACCCGGACATCGCGATCAGCTACCAGCACTACACGTCGACCAACACGGAGTACTGGCCGACGCTGCGGATGCTTGCGGCGAACAACCAACTGCCGGACATCATGCAACATGACCACGCCTACCTCGAGGAGTGGGCCCCCGCGGGCCAGATCATTCCGCTCGACGAGCTGGTCGCCAACAAGTCGCTCGACCTGACCGACGTTCCCTCGTCGCTGGTCGATGGCGGTCGCGTGAACGGCAAGCTCTGGGGCGTGAACCTTGGGTCCAACACCCAGGCGTTCGTGCTCGACACCGAGGCCTTCACGAAGGCGGGCGTTCCCATTCCCGCCGACAACTGGACCTGGGCCAACTTCGAGGCGATCGCTGTCGCGCTCAAGACCAACCTCGGCGTCTGGGGCTACGGCGTCGGCCTGCACGGCTACACGCCCGGCTGGAAGGCGATCTACCTGTCGAAGGGCGGCTGGGTCTTCAGCCCGACCAACAACGCCATCGGCTACAGCGACGACGGCCCCTGGAACGATCACTGGAAGATGATGCTGCGGCTGCAGACCGCCGGCGCCATCCCGACCCGTCCGCAAGAGATCGCCGGCTACCCGACCAGCAACGTCGAGACCTATCCCATCGTCGAGAGCAAGTCCGCCATGGAGCAGGTGCACAGCAATCAGCTGTCAGGCCTCTGGAACAAGGCGGGCACCGCTCGCAAGTTCAAGCTGGTGCCGATTCCGCGAGCAACCGGTGGTGGATCGTCGGTTTACGTGAAGCCGTCGCAGTACTTCAGCATCACGAAGAACGCCAAGAACGTAAAGGACGCGGCGCTCTTCATCTCGTACTTCACCAACGACGTGGCGGCCAACCAGATCCTGCTCGGTGAACGCGGCGTGCCCGTGAACACCAAGGTCGCCGAGGCGATCAAACCCAAGCTCGACCCAGGCGCGCTCGAAGCCGTGAGCCTGCTCGATCGCGTGGCCAAGGATTCGCCCCGGTCCCTGCCGCTGCCCGATCCCGCTGTCTGGCCGGACATCCTGAACATGGTCTACCTGCCCAAGGTGGTCGACGCCGTGTTGAGCGGCCAGACCACACCCGAGGTGGCGACGGCCCGCTTCCGCGTCGAAGCCAACATCTTGCTGGCCGGTGGCAAGCTGCCGGGCGCCGATGGCGGCACCGACGGTGGCAGCGACGGCGGCGCCGATGGCGGTGTCGACAGCAGCACCGAGGTGGCACCGCCCGTCGACGGTGGCGGCAACCTGCTGTCCTTCTTCGTCACCAGCACCGGCTCGGGCACCGCTGGCGGCAACCTCGGTGGTCTCGCGGGCGCCGATGCCAAATGCGAAGCGCTCGCGGCGGCGGTTGGTGCCGGGGGACGCGGCTGGCGCGCGTTCCTCAGCTCCGCTGCGGTTGGGGTGACCCCCGGCGCGCACGCCAAGGACCGCATCGGCGCGGGCCCCTGGCGCAACATGCGCGGTCAGCTCGTCGCTTCGAACATCACCGAGCTGCTGGCCGGGCCTGCCGCCAACCTGATCGCCGACGAGACTGGCGCCGCTGTCCCGATGGACTGGCACGAGGTGCTCACCGGCACCCGGCCTGACGGCACCCTCTACGAGGGCCGCACCTGCAACAACTGGACGTCGACCACGGGCCAATCGCAGGTCGGCATCGCCGACGACGTACCGTCGCAGCGCTTCTCGTCGCACGCCTCCGGCTGCACGCAGGCAGCGCTGATGGCCGACGGCGGACAGGGTCGCTTCTACTGCTTCGCCAGCACGCCGTGATCCGCTGAGCCATCGCCGGCCGGGCGATGGCGGCCGCAAAAGGGCGCTCACCCGCGTGAAAGGGGGTGGGCGCCTTTTTCTTGTGTGCCCGCACGAGAGACAAGAATGCCATCCGCGCGCAGGCGGGCTGGATCCGCGGGCCCTGCCACCGTGCCCTTGGGGTGTTCGTACCAAGTCGAGCGTCGAGTCGGCAGCCGTGCGCCGCGATCGACTACCACCGGCGGCATCAAACCGCGAGCAAGGCGTTCGAAACGTTCGCCGCTGAAAACCAGGAGGCCCGACCACAGGTCGCCCAGTCGTGCGGCACGTGTGCGGAGCACGGCTGCCTCGAGTGCACGTGTGACACGAGTGCCGGTGGCCGTGGTCCGGAATCTACCGGGGGCCGCTAGCACGGCCGCTAGCCTAGTCGTTGCGCGCGCCTGCAGCGACCCAATCGCTGATGGTCTTCACCTCGGCGGCAGACAATGCCGCCATAGGGGCGGGTGGCATTCGCTTCGGTGTCGAGCAACGGCAGTCGAGATTCTTGATGAGGGTGACGACGAAGCTGGCGTCTGGTTGTCCCGGCACGACGCGCGTGACTGTGGCGTTGTTTTCGCAGTGATCGTTGGACTTCTCATTGACCCAGCCGGCGTGGATCGTCGCTGCGGTCGAAAGGTCCATGCCGTGCTCCTTCTTCGTCGGATCATGACAGCCGGCTTGCGCGCAGCTTTGCTTGACGATCGGCAGAACGTGAGCGGAGAGCTTCGGCGCCGTCGCAGGCGCAACGTCGGGCACTGTGATGCCCGCATCTCCGGTGGCCGCATCGGCTGCTCCGCAGCCACTCCCAGCGCCACCGCCCCCGTGTTCGTGGCCATGACCGTCGCCGTGGCCGTGGGCACCGTGCTCATGGGGCGCGCAGCCGGTGAACACCGTGCTGAACATCGTGCAAAGGAGCAGGGCCACGAATGCCCGCTGGCCACATCGTTGGATCATCGAACCTCCTGCGCTCGGACCGGTCGTGAGGGCACGGACCGTAACATCGGCCCTCGCGAGCCTTCAATGCCTTCAAGCCAACTCGTCCGATCCATCTCGACGTTCCAGACCTCGCGGGCCGTAACCCGGAGGGTGACGCGGTCCGATTCCTTCGCACCGCTCCTTGGACATCCATCCGCCACGTCGAACCAGATCGCGCGGCGGGAAAGATGAAAGACCTCGGTGTAACCCGACCGGTTACACCGCTGTGGCTCACTCGCAAGGGATCTTCCGTGCCGGTCCAGCATGGCGTATGCCTCTGTCATCATGCGCGCCGGCTCTCGGACGAGACCGTACAGGTTGAGCTTCGGCGCAAAGCTCGGCGTCATCTTCTCGCTCCTTCTTGTCATCCTCGGCGGGGCCGCGTACTTCGGGATGGCTAGTCTGTTCGAGTTACACGAAGCCCTTCACGATGTGGAAAGCGCGGCCCGGCGGCAGGGCTCAGTCCTGCGCCTCGCCAGCGCCGTCCGGGACCAGTACGCGCACATGGCGCACACGCTGATTTTGCGCAACGACACTCACAGTGATTACTTCGTGAGTGCGTCAGCGACCGTGAACGCGATAGCGAGCGAGGTCGAGTTGCGCGCGCGAGGCAGAGAAGAAGTGGAGCTTGTCACCGCGGTGAAGCAGGAGAGCTCCTTGCTCGCCACCATCTTCCGTAAGGAATTGCTGCCCGCCATCCAACGGGGCGAGGTTGAAGCGGCGGTCGTTGTCCACGAACGGATTCTCGCTGCCGTCGACCGCGCGCAAGGCAGCGCTCAGAAGTTGTCGGCGGTAAGCGAGGAGGCGATCCGACAAGTGGGCGCGCATGCCGAGATCGTCGAACACCGGGCGATCCACATGACTCTTCTTGTGCTCGGCGCTGCGATCGCCTTTGCGGTCGGCATGGCGATTTACCTCTACAGATCGGTCACGATCCGGATTCGGCGGCTCGCCGACGGGACGGCTCAGCTGGCAGAAGGGAACCTCGAGGTGCAGCTCTCGGTGGCTGGCAAGGACGAGCTTGCTGACCTGGCCGAGCGCTTCAACTTCATGACTTCCTCCTTGAAGGAGCATCAGCGACGTCTCGTTCAAAGTGAGAAGTTGGCGGGGCTAGGGCGACTGGCTGCGGGTTTCGCGCACGAGATCAACAACCCGCTCGGCGTGATTCTCGGTTACGTCCGGCTGCTCCGTCGGCGCGCTGAAGGGGCGCTGGAGGCAGACCTCGCCATCGTCGAGCAGGAGGCCGAGCGCTGCCACGAAGTCGTGGAGGATCTCCTCGATCTGACCCGATCGCCTCCCGCCGAACACGAGGACGTGAATTTGCGGTCCCTCGCCGACGACGTGGTGGCTTCACTGAAGGCAGCGGCGATAGCGCCCGCCACGGCGATCAGCGTGGAAGGTGCCGGCACGACGCTGGGGAGCGCCCGAAAGTTGCGACAGGTGATTCACAACCTCATCAAGAATGCGCTCGAGGCGGACGCCGCCGTGACCCGGGTCGCTGTACGAATTGCGTCGACACGGTCGGGTCACATCACCGTCTCGGTCTCCGACGATGGGCCAGGCATCCGGCCTGAACATAGACTCATCGTCTTCGAGCCCTTTTTCACCACGAAGCCCAAGGGCACGGGCCTCGGTCTCGCAGTTTCACGGGCCATAGCGAGAGCTCACGGCGGCGATCTAGAGCTTGCGGACGGGGCCGGGCCAGGCGCCGCGTTTCAGCTCACCTTGCCGCAAGGTGGGGGGGCGCCGTGAGCAGGGCGCGCGGTCGTGTGCTCGTGGTCGACGACAAGCCCAACATGCTGGGGCTGCTTCACCAGATTCTCGACGATGCGTATGACGTGGAAACCGCCTCCGATGGTGATGAGGCGCTGAAGGTCATCGCGACGAGAAGCTTCGACGTCGTCCTGACCGACGTGCGGATGCCAGGGGCCGATGGCTTCGCGTTGATCCGAGTGGTCAAGCAACGGTGGCCGTCCACAGAGGTCGTCATGATGACCGCCTTCGCGTCGATCGAGACCGCCGTCGAGGCGATCAAGCTTGGCGCCTATGACTACTTGGCGAAGCCTTTCGACCCAGACGACGTGAAACTCGTGGTTGCGCGCGCCATCGAGCGCAAGCGCTTGCGCGAGCGGGCCGAGCTCTTGCCGGCCGACGTTGCGCGAAGACCTGGCTTCGGCAAGGTGCTCGGCGAGAGCCAGCCCATGCTGGACGTCTTCGCGCGCCTCGAGCATGCCGCCAATCTCGACACACCCGTCCTCCTTTCCGGCGAGCCAGGCGTTGGTAAGGAGCTGGCCGCGGAATCGCTCCACGAGGCGAGTCGCCGACAAGATGCCCCGTTCATTCCGATCGACTGTGGTGCCTCTGCGCCTGACTTCTTGGGCCAGGGTCTCTTCGATACCAGGGGGCTCAATGTGCCCACGCAGAGCGTTGCGCCCGGACTGCTTTGGAGCAAAGCCAGGGGGGGCAGTCTCTTTCTCAACGAGATAGACGAGCTGTCGCCCGTCATCCAGATCTCGCTCGCCCGCTTGCTCGATCAGCCCAATGCGCCGGGCTTGAACGTTCGCGTGATGGCAGGAAGCGAGAATGATCTCGTTGCGGCGGTAAAGGCTGGTCGTTTCCGCGAGGAGCTTCTTTGTCAGCTCAACGTTCTTACGATCGATCTGCCACCTCTGCGCGTCCGAGGATCTGACATTCCACTGCTAGCCCAGCACTTCCTCGAGCGCTTTCGCGCGGCTCACAGGGTGGCCGCCGAGGGGTTCGAGCCGGACGTTCTCGAAGCGTTGTTGGCCCATGATTGGCCTGGGAACGTGCGCGAGCTGCGCAGCCTCATCGAGCGAGCAGCGGCGGCGTGTCGTGCACGTCTGATCACTCTGTCTGATCTCCCCGTCGATCTTCGAGAGACTGCCGGGCCCGATTCGGGGGTTGATCTGTCGTCTTTGACCTATCGCGAAGCGCTCAACCGGGCGCGGGATCGGACGTCGCGGGAGTACCTCATCGCCCTCATGCGCACGTTTGGTGGCCGCGTCACGCAGGCCGCAGCTGGTGCACGCATCGAGCGCGAGAGCCTTCATAGGCTGCTCAAGAGGTACAACGTCCGAGCTGAATCCTATCGAGACGAAGGACTCACGTCGGCCGAGGAGAAGTGATCAGAACGGACGACAAAGCCGGGCGTCGCGCGGGAGCGCCGTAACCGAGACAGTCACAGTTGTTTTTCCAGGGAATCCTTACCAGACTGCCGAGTTAGCAAACATGTCGAGACGCGATTGCCAATGCTTTGCCTGGGCGTTCTGCGTGGTGTGGTCGCTGCTCGGATCAGGCTGCGAGGACTCCACGAAGCTCGTCGTGACCGCAACGGCGGACGTGTCCATGATGGAAACGCTGGCGGACATCAATCCCGACCCGCGTGTCGTCGAGGTTGTCCTTGTGGCAAGCGAGGGTGAAACCGCGTATCTGCCGGGCACTCCGGCCGGGATCTGGGCCTATCGGGATGGATCTGTCGCGGGGTCTGTAGCGAAAGTGCCCGGTCCGCTGCTCGAGGCGCGCCGAGGTGACCGGGTGCGGGTCCACTACCGGAACGAGTTGCCAGCCGAGACCACAGTTCACTGGCATGGTTTGCAACTGCCGAACGCCGCCGATGGGACACCTTCGTCGCAGATGCCGGTCCCTCCGGGCGGCTCGTACGTGTACGAGTTCGTGGCGCAGGATGCAGGACTCTTCTGGTACCACCCGCACATGCACGCGGACGTCCTGATCGAACGAGGGCTCTATGGCGCGGTTCGCATCAGCGGTGCTGGCGAGCCGCCCGCGGCCGCGGATCGCGTTTTCGTTCTCGACGATGTGAAGCTCAACAGCGCGGGTGAACTGTCCAAGGAGACAGACCCGCTCGATGTCATGCTCGGTCGACAAGGGAACGTGCTTCTGGTCAACGGCCACGAAAAGCCGTTCATCACGGTGCAGGCGGGGACCCGAGAGCGATGGCGGTTCGTCAATACTGCCAATGGCCGTTACTTCAATCTGCGCTTCGGCGGAAGGCCGTTCTTCGTGATCGCCTGGGACAGTGGCTTGTTGCCTCGGCCGTATGAGGCCGAAAGCCTGATGATTGCGCCCGGTGAACGCTACGAAGTGCTGGTTACCTTTCCATCCCGCGAGCTTGGCAGTTCGATCCCTCTGCAGACCATCCATTACGACCGCGGTCACAACATCAAGGATCAGGGGCCGCGAGATCTCATGGTGGTCAAGGTCGCCGACAATCGTCAGCCGTTGCGGCCGGAGCCGGAGCTGCCCATCGCTTGGGGCGAATGGCAACCGCTGCCGGTGCACGCGGAGACGCCCAGGCGCACGTTCGAGCTGCGCGAAGAGGAGGGCGTCTCTTTCCCTCGCTTCTTCATCAATGGCGAGGCATTCCCGCACATCACGCCTCTGGCGGGGGTACCGAATGCCGTCGAAGTTTGGGAGGTTCATAACAATACGGAGATGGACCACCCGTTTCACCTTCACGGAATGTTCTTCCAGGTCCTCGACATCGACGGTCAGCCGCCTCGCCATCAAGGACTCAAGGACACCGTCAACGTGCCCAAGGAAGCGAGGCTGCGCTTCGCCGTTCGCCTCGGGCCGCCGGGCAACTGGATGTTTCACTGCCACATTCTCGAACACGCCGAGCGGGGCATGATGGGCGAGCTCCGAATCGGCGCGTCGCCGGCCCCTCCTATGCCCCCAACCCCACACCCATGAGGTAAGCAGCACATGCGCAACAGGATCCTGAGTTCACTCCGAACCTCCGCTCTGGTCGCCATGCTGGGCGCTGGATCGCTCGGCTGCGGGAGCGACGACTCCGCCATGCCCAGTGCGGGCAGTGCCGCGAACTTGACGCCACCGACCGAATTCAGCGCTGACGTTCTCAATCAGCCCGCCGTGCACCTGACCTGGAAGGATGCTCCCAACGAGCACCACTACACGATCGAGCGCAAGGTCGGGACGGGCGCGTTTACCAAGCTCGCCACCAAGGATCGCGGCGCGGATGCCCATCACGACGACAAGGACATCGTGAAAGGCACGACTTACTCGTACCGAATTTCAAGCGGCGGACCCAACGGCGAGATGGGTGCCTGGTCACCAGAGATCTCGGCAACGGTTCCGCAGTAACCCTCGTAGCAGATTTCAAGCGCGTGGCCCCACCACTGGACAGGGCTGCGCGCTTGTTGCGTTCCAGAACCGCGGCGTTTGGCCGCGGGTCACTCAGTCCTTGAGCGCGCCAGCGGCGATCCAGTCCGAAATGGTCTTCACTTCCGCTGCCGACAGCGGGGGGCGCGGCGCAGGTGGCATGCGGCGCTGTTCGGCGCATCGAGTGACATCGTTCTTGATGAGCGTCGCCACGAAGCTGGCTTCCGGTTTGCCAGGCGTGACACGCGTGACCGATGCGTTCCGCATGCAGTGGTCATTGGTTTTCACATTGACCCAGAGCATGTGTATGAGGTCGGCGGTCGACAGGTTCATCCCGTGTTCGTTCTTCACGGGGTCGTGACATCCGGCGGTCGCACACTTTGCCTTCACGATGGGCAGGACGTCCGTCGACAGTTTGGGCGCCGATGCAGCGGGTCCGGTATCGACGGGCGAGGCCGCGTCCCCTGGACTGGAACCGCCCGACCCGCTCGAGCCTCCTACGCTCCCTCCCGCGCCCGCACCGCCAGTGCCGCCCGGCTGACCAGAACCGCCAATCCCCCCGGTGCCCGAGACTCCGCCGTCTCCGTGGTGGGCACCGCCGGCACCCCCGGCCCCCGAGGAACCTCCCGACGCGACGTTGCCGCCGCCGCCCCCAGATGGCGTGCTGCTACCGCCACTTCCACCGTTGGCCCGGCCGCCGCTGCCACCGGTGTTTGCCTTGCCCCCCGTGCCGCTGCTGCTCGGCCCCTGTGGCGAAGACATCCCATCACCTGGCTGCGGTGTGCAGCCGGCTGACATCACATTGAGCAG
>JANNNO010000505.1:0-12937 GCA_031398585.1 Myxococcales bacterium
AGGTTGATTTCGAAGCGAGCTCTCCATCCCCCCTCAGCTCTCCGTCCGCCCTCCGAGGTTGATGAAAGCGTCCCCGCGGCGTTCGCGAGCTATCGGGCAACCCGCCACGCTCCGAGGTTGCTTCGAAGAGGTCTGAGCGACCCCCCCGAACCCTCCGAGGTTGATGAAAGGCCCCCGGTGCCTCGCCGGACGCGGGCTTCGGAGCTGTCCGCCACCCCGCCGAGGTTGTCCCCGAGCCCTTATTCCCCGAACCCTCTCCCCGAACCCTCCGAGGTTGATGAAGGCCCCGGTGCCCTCGCCGGACGCGGGCTTCAAGCTGTCCGCCAACCCCCGCCTACCCTCCCGCCTACCCTCCCGCCTACCCTCCGAGGTTGATTGGAAAAGGGATGGACTCGACCCTCCGAGGTTGATGAAAGACAGCGCGCTGGCTTCTCCGAGCCTCCGAGGTTGACAAACCAGACGCAGCGCATCTCTGGCTGGCTCGCCCTGACCTCCCGTCAGACCTCCGACGCTGGCGCTCGATGTCGATTCCCCTAGGTTGATGACACGGGCATCAAGCGCTCGCGGTCGAAGCTCTCGAGACTTAGGAGGGGGGCGTCGCGGCGGGGTGCGGCGGGGGAAGTCGCCCTCACAGCCGGGGTCGAAGCCATAGCGTCGGTCGATCCGACAAGCTCGTCTCCCACTTGTGGGGTCCAACGCATTTTCTGCCCGCGGCTCATGTCGATGATGCCCACCCGGTGCAGCAGCTTCATCATCTGGTAAGTCGTATCGATCTCCCACCAGCGCGCCGCGAAGTTCGGGCTCATGGGGTACTTGTGGTGGTTGTTCTGGTAGAGCTCGCCAGCGGTCAGGAAGTCGATCGGCAGAGCGTTGCGAGAGACGTCGTCGAGGTCGAAGTTGCGGTAGCCGTAGCGGTGGCCACCCCAGTTGACGATGGCTCCGTGCATGGCACCCATGATCCAATGTCCCGGCAACAGCACCCACTGCCAGGGAGCCGTGGCGAAAGCCCAGTAAAAGCCGAAGAAAGCCGCGCCCCAGACCACGCGCATCAGCCAGCTCTTGCCCATCCACTCGAGCAATCGCGACTGCGGGAACTCACCGTCGAAACGCGCCTCGGGCGCCTTCTCGTAATAGGCAATCTCGTGGTACGTGCGCTTGGTCTTCCACATCATCTCGAAAAGGCCGGGGATGAGACGCCGATAGCCTTTCGGGGAGTGCGGATCCTGTGCGGTGTCGCTGTACGCGTGGTGCATGCGGTGAAGGACCGCGTATCCGCGCGGGTTGAGGTAGCTCGAGTTCTGCGAGATGGCGGTGAGAACGTTGAAGAAGCGTTCCCAGCCCTTCGACATCGTGAATTGTCGATGGGCGCCGTATCGGTGAAGAAAGAAGCTCTGGCAGAACACCGAAAGCTGCCAGTGCACGACGAAGAGCACGATGACGGTCATGAGGCGGCCATGCTTGCACGGGTGCGGCGGGTCGAGGCAATCCCCTTTGCGAAGATCGTGAGCCAGCCTGCTTTTATGACCGTCAGCTGATGAAACGCTGACCGAAGCGTCATGACGGGCGCATCCTCGGGCGTCTGCCGCTTTCGCGGCTGGTCAGAGATCGGCGACGCCGAGCACGAATAGGTTGTGGCTGCGGTCGATGATGCGCAGAGAAGCCTGAGCCTCGGGCGGCAACAGCGCACGCAGACGTGCCTCACGCGAAGGCTGAAATAGGAAGTAGTGGCGATTGCCCCGATGGTTTTCTATCCAGGTCTTCAGCCTCGCATCGGCATCGGGCCAATGATCGAACAGGGTGCGTTCGGCTTCGGGCCCTTCGTAGATCGCGTTCTTCGTATAGAAGGTCTCGCCCCGCCAAAATAGGTAGTAGGCGATGAGGCGCTCGTCAGGCGAACGGCGCTCGCGGTAGTAGCGGGCGATCACCGGCTTTTGCGACCAGTGCGCCGCGACCTTCGGCATGAAGACGTCGAGCAGAAAGAGGGTGCAGAGGATCGCGGTGATTGGCAGCGCCCAGAGGGCAAAACGTCGTGTGAGCCGGAACGCGATCAGCAGAGTGGCGAGGGTGAACGCCGCGCCGAGCACGAAGATGGCCGGACGGAACTCGAGCTCCGGGGGCCACGGGCGGCCGGCGGGCGTATAGACGTAGTCGTAGGAGAAGAGCCAGAGAAAGCGCTCGGCCGCGTCCTTGGCTGCGCCGAGATCGAAGGTGATGGCTGCGAGTGCGGGCAGGCCGATGACGGCTGCCGTTCCGACCAGCCAGCGAGCGGGGAGGTCGGGGCTGGGTGCGGCGGCGTTCGTGCGCTCGACGCGGGTGCGCGACCAGAGATCGTCGAAAAAGCAGCCAATCACGATGCCGAGGCCCGGGAGCGCCGGCAGGAGGTAGTGATGGAACTTGGTCATCGACAGTGAGACGACGACGTAAGCGGTCACGAACCAGACCATGCCGAGTGTGAGAGCGGCCTTGCGACGTTCGTCTCGGGGGGGGCGGGCGGACGACCGCGGTGGCAAAGGCGGCAACCGCGACCGCGACGTAGGGCCAGGCGCCGTAGCCCAGCTGGCGAAGAAAGTAAGTGAAGGTGCCTCGGTCGCCGTGCCGGCCGATCATGAGGCGACGCCAGTGGTTGTCGCCGAAGAGTTCGTTCCACCAAGGGGCGCCGTGGCGGATGTACATCGAGTGGTGCCACGGGACGGCAACCACGGCGGCGATGATGAGACAGACGCCGAGCGCGAACCAAAGCTCGCGGTCTTTGAGTCGCCGGGCGAGCCCGTGCGTGCCGAGCGACCGGACGGCGACGTACGCGGTGATCATCACCACGGGCAACGCAAGCCCGGCGAGTCCCTTGGCCAGGACCGCAAGCCCCGCCAGGGTGGCCGCCGCTGCCAGCGCGTGCAGATGCGGCTTCTTCGTGCGCAGCAAGTAAACCACCACGCCCGCGGCCCCCAGCCAGTAGGGAGCCATCGCGACGATGCCGTACATCGTGAGATTGCGGTCGCCCCAGGGCACGGTGACCCGCAGGTCGATGGAATCGACGAGCAGTTGCGGCACGGTCGCCACCAAGAACAACGCGATGCTAAACCCCCGCGCCGTCCCTAAAGACGCCGCCTCCGGAGTACCCCCGATTAAAAACCAACCTCGGAGCCGCGAAAACCAACCTCGGAGCGCGGTTGAGGCCTCTTGCTGCTGTGCGCCGTGGGCTGCCAAGGACTCGGGAAACCAACCTCGGAGGCGATCGCTGGGCTGGGCGGTTTGCGGGGATGATCCCGGAGTCGCGCCCGGATCGCGGGTGCCGAGGATGCGCTCGAAGGCGAGGGCGGCTAGGGCCAGGGCGAGCGTCATGAGCCCCACGAAGGCCATGTCCGTCATGGCCTGGCGGGCGACGAGCGCATACATCGGGAAGGTTCCCGTGACGATGGCCGCGAACACGCCTGCGCGACGGCCCGCAAGCCGGGCGGTTACCAGGTAGACCGCCCACAAGCCAAGGGCTCCCATCAGACAAAACGGGGTGCGCATGGCCCACTCGGCGCGGGTTCCGAGCGCCATCTCATGCGGCGGTCCTCCTGCCGAGCCTATGCCCGCCACCTGCATGCCAAGGCTCATCAGCCAGAATGAAAGGACGGGCTTGGTCTGAAACGTCGCCGTTTCGCGCGGCGAGCCTGGCCACCAGAGGCTGATGAAGTCGCCTCGTTTGGTCATCTGCCGGGCGACCTCGCCGTAGTGGGTCTCCCAAGGGTCCCAGAGGCCGTAGGTCCCCGCGAAGGGCAGGTAGAGCAGAAGCGCGCCCAGAAAAACCGCGAGCCCGATGCGATCCGCGGGACGCACGGCCTGCCAAGCGCGACCAAGTCGAGTGAGGGAGCCTGATGGTGCCGTCGTCATTTGATCTCGACCGTGCCGAGGTGAGCGCGGTTGTTGCCGTCGTTGTTGCCCGCGGTGATGGGTATGCGGGGGGTGTCCCCGCCCGGCCAGAATCCGGCCGACAGACGATAGGTGCCGGCGTTGGTCGTCACGCGAGGCAGATCCACCGCGTGCTCGTCACGGATGTAGTCCCCGGGCCGCCAGTGCTCGGTCGGGAAGGTTCCGGCCAGCGGTGTATGATCGCCGTTGAGCAGCGGATCGCCCGCCCGCTCGAGGTGGACGAAAATCTTGTGACCCGCCGGCACCCGCCCGATCACGCGAAACACGAGGGCCAGCGTCAATGCGCCGCCGATCTTCGCGCGCGCCGGGAACTCCGCCCCCACCAGCTCGACGAACCCGCCAAACGTCGCCGGCTGCGTGGGGTGACTCTGCACCCAGGTTGGTTTTTCCGTCTTGGCCGCCGAGGTTGAATGCCAGACGGCGGAGCGAAGAGGATTGCGATCGGGCGTGCCAGCAGGCAGCGACTTGGCAAGGAGCACGTGGCGGGACGAGGACGCATCGGCGATTGCGAAAGGGACGCCGGCCTCGGCCAGGGTGACGTCGATAGCGGGCAGCTCGGTTCTCGGTAGGAGCATCCACAGCGGGCCGGGTGCGCGCAGGCGATTGACGATCTCCGGGATGCTCTGAATCGCCACCGTCGGCGGGGGCGTGAACACGCCGGCCTCGTTGCTGGCGACCTGGTAGAGGCCTAGTGGCGGCGTCGGAGTCTCGGTAGCGAGACGGCGGTAAGTGTCGACCAGCGCTTTGGATGACAGGTGCTGCGAGAGCGCTGGAACGACCTTATGGGCGAGACTGATTGAGAGAATCAGCCCCGGGCCGAGGACGAGCGCGAGAGGGGCCCATCGAAGCAGGAGCGCCGAACGCTCGCCTCGGAAGCGCGCGGGGAGCCATCGTCCGATATCCAGCAGGAGGGCCGCAAGGCCCAGGGCCGCGAGCGCGCCGGCGACCAACGCGAGGTTCTTCACCGAAACGTCATCGGGCCAGGTGATCTTTGCCGGCAGGTGAACCGATGCGAAGGCCTCCGGGGCGACGGTGATGTCTCGGGCGACGAGGATCGCCGACGCGGCGGCGACGAAAGCGAGCAGCGGATTTCCGCCGGCATCCGCGCGGTCGGCCCTGGCCACACATCGATCCAACCAACCGCCCAGCGCCAGCGCCACGAGCGGCAAGACCACGAGCCGAAGTTGCCCCACCAGGTGTTGGGCGAACACCGCGAGGCCGATGCCGAAGACCGTGGTGAAAAGCGCCATCAGGACGGCGAATCTCCGCGCCGTCCTCGTCTGGAGTGCGAGCCCGAAGAAGGCAAATAGGGCGACCGCGCCAAGGGGAAAGAGCCCGAAACCGAGAGCCTCGGCCACGACGTCGAACGTCTGAGTCGGCACCGTCCCTCGTGGCACCCCACCGAGCAACCAGGACGCCACTCCCGCCCTTTGGGGCACCACCGCCACCAAAACCCCCACCCCGACCGCCAACACGCTCAACCCCACGCCCACCGAGGTTGATTTCCACGCCTCCCCTTCCGGGGGTGATGCCGCCGCCCAACTGGAGGGCGACGCTATCTCGGGCGCTCCCTCCGAGGTTGATTTCGGAGCTTCCGTCAGCTGGTCGTCGGCGGATTCAGTCGCTCGGGGCGAGTCGGACGGAACGTCGCCTGCAGTGATATCTGCGACGCTTCCCGACCGGGCGAGCCAGAAGGCAACGGCGGCGCCCAGGAGGAGGGGAAGCAGGCCAACGAGAGCACCTCCAGTCGCGGCCGCAATTGCTAGACCACCAAGCGCCACCAGACCGCCCGCCGCGGGTCTAGACCGGTGCCGCCCATCGTACGAGGAGATGGTCAGCGAGACTCCGGCGAGCGCGAGCGCGAAGCCAAACGAAACCGGAAGATCTGCAGAGATGTGGCGGGCTTGAAGGATGAACAGTGGAAAGCCGAGTTGAACCAGCGTGGCCAAAATGCCGGCCCGGCGACCGAAAAGGCGGGTGGCCGTCCAGGTGAGGAGGGCGAGTTGCCCCAGCGCCAACAAGGCCGACGGCAGTCGTGCGCCGGCCTCCGACCTCCCGAACGCTGCCAGCCCCCAGGCGACGAGGCGTTCCGTGGCCGCCGGGGTTGGCGCACCTCCGCCCCGCACCGTCGCGGCGGCCCGCTCCGCCAAACCAACCTCGGAAGGCCAGAGCCCAAAGGCTCCCAAGCCAGGGAGGACAATGAGGATGGCGGTCAGCGCGATGAAAGCCGCGGGGATGGTGTGCCGGAATCGAGAGTCGGTCACTTCAAGACGCCTTCACAGGAGCATCGTCCTCAACGGGGGTGTGCACTTCGTGAGCCTCTGGACCTGGACCCGCATCCCCTACGCCAGCGCGCTGGCGACTGTCATTGACCGGACCGCCCGCGCCATTGCTCGGCACGTCGAACGCGGCCCTCATGACTCCGCGCAGGGACCATAGCCCGCCGACCACGAGCAAAAGAGCCGCAGCTGCCGCAACCCCCCGCCCCCAACCCCCGTCCCGCAGGTGAGCCCGCCGGAAATCAACCTCGGAACGCGCGCCCGTGCCGCCACCAACCTGGCGGCGATCGAATTGGGTGAGCGGGGGCACGACTCGCAAGCCCGGACCATCAACCTCGGAGGCGATCGGGGAGACGCTCGCTGCGGCGAGGACGCGTGCGGCGAACGTGGGGGGCGGGGTGGGCGCCGCCCATCGAGCTAGGGCCTCTCTCTCGGGAGGCGTAAAGCAATCGTCCTTCGGCATCATGACGCTTTCTCCTGATCCAAGCGCTCCATCGCAGCTCGTAGCGCCACACGTGCGCGCGCGAGGCGCGACTTCACAGTGCCCACCTCGAGGTCCAGGGCCGCCGCGATCTCGGGGTAGTCGAGGTCGTGGTAGGCACGCAGGACCAGTACGGCACGCATCTGTTCAGGCAACGCGCCCATCGCCTCCGCGATTCGGATCTCCTGCTCGCGTTCCAAGGTTGCTGTTTCGGGCGACGAGCCGCCGGCCGGTTCGTCATGGCGAAGCCCAAATGGCTCCTCCCGCAGCCGCGTTCTCATGCTGTTGAGGCAAGCTCGCGTCGCGATGGTGAGTACCCAGGTTGATAGGCGCGCCGGTCCAGCGGGATCGAAACGGCAAATTCCGCGGATCACTCGGACGAACGCTTCTTGGGCTACGTCCTCGACCGAAAGGTGGCGCCGCCCACACAGCAAGCGCGAGCACAGGGCGAAAACCGGACGCTCGTAGCACCTTACAAGCCGCTCCAGAGCGGATGCTTCCCCTTGCTGGGCCCTTGCCAGCGTTACCGCGTCGAGCTCTTGAGCCATGAGCTAGCCCTCTTGCACCCCGGCCGCTGGAGCCGGTTCCCGAAAAAACACCGGAACCATTCCGCGCCGCAAGCCAAGCCGCGCCGCCTCTCCGAGGTTAGTTTGCCGAGAGCTTGGCCGGCAACCGGCGGATCTTGATGTTCCGGAAGGCGATCTCGTCGTTGTGGTCTTGGAGGAGGATGTGGCCCTTGTTGCCCTCCCCGAAGCCCGCGATCTCCTTGAACTTGCTCGCACCGATCAGCGACTTCATCTCGGCGCTGCTCCGCACGTAAGAGACGGTCTTCTTCCCGTTCAGCCAATGCTCGGTGTTGGGTCCATCGACCAGAAGCCTGGCCTGGTTCCACTCACCAATCGGGCGGACGCTCTTGTCCGCGGGCGGTGCGATGAGGTCGTAAAGGCCGCCGCACTTGCGGTTCCCGTCTTTGCCCTTCGTCGCATCGGGATGAAGGTCGTCGTCGAGGATCTGGAACTCGAAGGCGTGTGCACTGTTGCTGGTCGGTACCAGCGCCTCGTCGACCAGGTACTTGATGCCGCTGTTCCCGCGGGGCGTGAGCTTGAATTCCAGGACCAGCTCGAAATTGTCGAACTGCTCCTCCGTGATGATGTCTCCAGGCTTGTAGCCCGGCTCGTTCTTGTCGTGCTTCAGGGTCCCGTCGACCGCATGCCAACCCCTTTCAGGGAAGGTCGGCTTCTTGTACCCGCGCCAGCCTTTCGTCGAGACGCCGTCGAAAAGCAGCTGCCAGCCAGCCGCCTTCTCCGCATCCGTCAGCTGGTTGGCGTTGCTGCTGTCAACGGCAGCGACCGCCGGAGTCCCCGGCCCTCCGGCCTTGTGCGAGGCGCATCCCAGAACTGTGGTCGAAGTTACGAGAATAACGAAGACAGCCGTGCGGCGCATGCCGCAGTATTTACCTCAGGCAGCGGCAGTCAGCGGTCTTTTCTCGCCAAGGCAGCGATCGCGAGATCGCCCAATGCATCCTCGGCGCGACGCTCTGCAATTACCTTCTCTTTCGCGAGCTCGTTCTCCTTGAACTTCTCGAGCGCCTCGCGTTCCTGGCGAATCTTCAAATGTGCCTGCCGTGCGTCGGCCTCCACCTTGTGGGCCGCGGCCAGCGGTCCGGTGCGATGATTCGTGGCCTCTTCCTTACGCCGTTCGATGTCCGCTCTGAGGCGTTTGCGGAAGGCTTCCCGGGCCTGCGCGTCGTCGCCGTCGGCCATGTCATCGATAGGAGCGGCGAGGTAGTCGGCAAGCTTCTGACGGGCCTGCACGATGGCGTCCTCTAACTCCTTCTGCTTCTTTTCGGCCTTTACGCGCGCGGCTATGGCGGCGGCCATCGCCTTTTCGGCGTCCTCCTCGGCCTTGGTTTTGAGATCCAGCAGCGTTTGAAGGCGAAAGGCCATGGAATTGCCTCAGAGCGAAAGCGATCCTACGCTCGGGTCCGAAATGGCGCCCCAGACTTCACAGCGCAAGTATCGCATCGAGCGGTACTTGGCCGAAGGAGGCATGGGTGCGATCTATGTCGGCAAGAAGTTGGGCGTGGGCGGTTTCGAGAAGGAGGTCGTGCTCAAGCAGTTGCTCCCGGAGTTTACGGAGCGGCCAGAGTTCCGCGACCTCTTCTTTCGGGAAGCGAAGATTTCCGCGTCACTCGATCACGTCAATGTGGTCCGCACGTTCGACCTGGTTTCGTCGGATGAGTCGCTCTTCATCGTCATGGAGTACGTGCGCGGTGCGGATCTGCGCACCATCAACTGGCGCGCGCGACTGAAAAAGAAAAGCCTCAGCCCGCGGGCGGTCGTGCACGTGGCGCTCGAGATTCTGGCCGGGCTTGCCTACGCGCACGGGCGCAAGGGCAAGAGTGGCCTGCCGCTCGGAATCATTCATCGTGATGTGTCGCCCTCCAACATTCTCTGTTCGGGGCAAGGCGATGTGAAGTTGTCTGATTTCGGCATCGCCAAGGCGACGACCTTTTCGTCGGTCTTCTATCGGGTGCGCGGCAAAGTCGGGTACATGTCACCCGAGCAGGCGCGCAATCAGCCTCTCGATGCGCGGAGCGACCTGTTTTCACTCGCGGTGTGCATCTTCGAAACTCTCACGGGCGAGCGCTTGTTTTCCGGCGATCTACAGACCCCAGCGGAACAGATCTATGGGCAGCCGCTGCCTCGCCTGTCGCAAAAGCGCCCCGACCTTCCCGGTGAACTCGAGGTCATCATGACCAAGGCTCTGGCAAGCGAGGCCGACCGTCGCTACCAAGAAGCCGGCGCTTTCGCCGAAGCCCTCCGCGATTTCGCGCGCCGCCACGGCCTGCTCTGCTCCGCTCCGAGGTTGGCTGCGGAGCTGCACGAGCTCCTGGGGGCGGACTCGGGGATCTGGTCGCATGACGAGACCGTGGGCGGTGAAACCGAACGCATGCCTGCTGCCCGCACGCTCGAGGGGAAAGAGGCGACGTCGATCAAGGAGGTCGACGAGCCGCTCGGCCCCGACGACCTTGGTGCGGAGAACACGGTCTCGCTGCGGCCGGCACCCAACGGCGATTCAGGGCAGGTCGTCGCCCCGTCCCCACCAGGTGAGCCTCCGGCGTTGGATCCGGCGTTGGCCGCAATTGCGGCCGCGTCCCCCTCATCCGGCATGTCGCCGGCCATCTCTCCCGCGCCCGTGACCCCCTCCCAACGCCCAATCGAGCGAACGATCACGCCCCTGGTCCTGAAAAAGGGCCTCGCCAAGGCACTTCCCGAGGTTGTTAGCGCCAGCTCCGTTGTTAGCGCCAGCTCCGAGGTACCGCGGCTCGTCGGCCGGCCCTGGCGGCGCCGGAAGATCTTCATTGCCTACCTGGTCGTCGTCGGCGCCGGAATCATCGCCGGCGCCCTGTGGACCTACCGCTGACCCTTCTAAAAGCCCACCGAGGTTGATTTTCGTTCAGCCAACCCGACAGCCTCACCGAGGTTGAGTTTTCGAGGCCTCACCGAGGTTGTCTCGGAGTGGTCGTACGCGTAGTGAGCGGAGCACCTTCGAGGTTGGGGCTACTCGCAGAGGTGCTACCGGGCTCAGAACCACGCGAGGGTCGGAGGATTCGACTCCGAGCTCGCTTGGGAGGGCAGCTGCGCGCAATGCCGCATCGGCTGGTGGTCAGCTAGCCGCGAGACCGTTGCCCGGCGAGCGCTTGCGCCGCCCAAGTTAGGGACTTGCCGGCCGGGCTACCCTACAGAGGGAGAACGCCAACGGCCTGGCGCGAAGAGGCGATCGCAGTATGAATTCGCGATGTCTACATCAGCAGTTCAAGCCGCCCGAGTTGTCAAAGCAACTTCGGCAGGCGGTGCGCGGAAGGGTACACATTCGATGTGCGCGAATCGCCGCAGCCAATAGGTTCCCGCGGGGAAAACGGCCGACTTCCCGCCGATCCAGCTCGACCGGCTATCGAAGTACGCGGCCAGAAAGTCCTTCGCGCGGCCCAAGGCCTCAGCGCGGGCGCCCTTATCGCGTGCAGCCACGCGAGGGTTCAGGACGCGGCGAGGCTTCTTCGACTGCGGGAAATCTTCGGGATCCTGCTGCAAGAGAGCCTTGCGGCCCAGCACCGTCCGGCCCGTCTCCTTGCGTTCAAGTGCCGCATCTTCGGCGACCTTGTCGAAGTTCTCACTGAGCAATCGAGAGTATTCCTGAGGCGTCAGCTCTTCGTAGCCAGGTGCACGCACGCACTTCAGGCTGATGGTCGACGGCATATGACCATTGCGACGAAAGAAGTTCTTGGGCCTGTTGGCGTGGAGCACCTTACCCGTCAAAGTCGCCTGGAAAGACGTCGCTCCCGGCCAGTTGTGTGCCTTCTCGACGAGGTGATCTTTGACGGGGTTGCAAATCGTGTAGACGACCTTCGCGAGCACATCATCCGCGCCGACGAGTTCCACAACAGAGGCTTGCTCGGACGCCCACATGTTTTCGGAGCGGCTTCTCAGTGCGTTCTGGTGTTTGGCCAACAACTTGTGAAAGCACTCCAAGAACTCCGGGAAGCGACCTTCGACGTCGATCACGACTGCATGATAGTGGTTGGAGTTCGCGATGAATGCAACGACTCGCATGCCTGTGCGGTCGCTCGCATACCCGAGGCAGTAGATGAACGCATTGTTGGTCTCGTCATCGGGCCTTAGAAGGAAGCGCCGCTGGGTACACCGTCGGGTCAACAGATAAACACCGCCAGGTACGACCTGCCGTGGGCTGGACATAACGGGTGCTCGGCAACCCTTTCCATCGGTTGCGTCGGCACGCTCTGTGAGTGAAGAAAATTCAACGTCGGTGGCGCGCTCCGCATCCCGTCGACGCGAGCAAGAAGCAACGTCGGGTACTCGCTTGGTGAATCGAGCTGCGCGAGAAGCAACGTGGGAGGAACTCCCGGCAGAAATCAACGTCGGCGAAAGGGCTGCGCGCGCTACTAGATCACTTCCGGCTCGATGCGCTGATACAGCATCTTCTCGAGGACGGCGTCAGCCTGCTTCAGGAGACGGCCGCTCTGGTTCAGAGAGGCGTCTTGATATCGGGCCTGCGTTTCCAGGCGGACGCTGGCAGCGCTCGTATTCAGGAGGTGCGCTTTCGTGACCGTCACGCTGTGCTCGGTGTAGTGAAAGAAGTTTCCGGCAGCAGCTGCATTCACTGGGGCTTGTTGCAGCAGCTCGGCAAAGTGCTGCGGGCAGCCGGCCCCACCTTGGAAAATCACGGGGATCGTGGCCGAGGCGACGATCTGTTGTGCCAGTTCGACGTCGAAACCATCACCGACGCCATCGCGATCCACCGCCTGCACCATGACCTCCCCGGCGCCCCGTGCGGCCAGCTGCCGTACGGTTGTGGTGAGGTCCTCCGATAGATAGTCGCGACCGTGGTAGTCCCACAGCCGTGCGCGTCCCGTGGCGTCGCGCTTCACGTCGATCATGACCACAACGGCCTGCTCGCCGTAACGGCGCGCTATCTCTCCAACGAGCTCCGGTTGAACGCGAGCAGCGCGATTCAGGCAGACCTTGTCCGCGCCCGCGCGGAACAGAAGATCAACCTCGGAGAGGGAGCTGATCCCTCCTCCCACTGTGAGCGGGACGAAACAGCGCTGACAGGCTTCGCGAACCACACGAGGATCGAGAGCAACACCTTCGAGAGAAGCGCCGATGTCGATGAGGAGAATCTCGTCTACACCCCAGCGGTCGAGGAACTCGACGGCGACGGCTGGCTTACCAACAGGCAGATAGCGTTCGAAGCCATAGCTTTGCACAACGATGCCGTCTCGGACGAGCACGCTGGCGGCGATGCGCGGCTTCAGCATGCTGGGGCTCCGGCAGCCATGAAGAACCCTCGCAAGAGTCGCAGCCCGGTCTGCTGGCTCTTCTCAGGGTGGAACTGCACCCCGAGGACGTTGTCCCGCCGTACCGCTGCGGTTATCGGGCGGCCAAAATCAACGTCGGCAGCTCGGAACTGAGCTGGACAGTCGAAGTAGAAGCTGTGATCGAAATAGAAGTGATTTCGACCCTCTGTGCGGACAAAAAGGGGATCGTTTTGGTGAATCACGACGTCGTTCCAACCAACATGGGGAATGCGCAAACCGGTGGCGACCGGCAGTCTCAGCACCTTGCCTGGAACTAGACCCAGGCCTTCATGGTGACCATCCTCCTCGGAGGAATCGGCCAGCATCTGCATGCCGAGGCAGATTCCCAGAAGTGGCGTCTGCTTCGCGACGACCTCGTCACAT
>JANNNO010000580.1:0-10089 GCA_031398585.1 Myxococcales bacterium
CCATAGTGGACAAGGCGCGTGTTGGTGCGGAGCGCGTACGGGAATGCGTGCGAGCACCGGTCGCAGGCGCGACGACCAAGCCGGGGCCGACGCCGCCGAATCAATAGCGCTGGCGGATTGTGACCGGCACCGCGACCGGCCCACCGGGTAGGGCTCGGTCGAGTGCGCGTACCAGCCGACGCCATTCCATGGCGATGCTGTGAAGATGGCGGCGCGCCTGTTTGAGATCGCCCGTGAGCTGGCGCGCGAGGTGGCGTCCAGCGCGATCCCCTGCCAGCCGAGCGGCCGCGAGCTGTTCCATGAGCTCACCGAGACGAGCGGCGGCGCCTTGACGAGCCGTGCGCAGACGATCCATGTCGGCGCGGGCAGCGTCCGGGACCGGCCGCGTGCCGAGCCGTGCTTCTTCCATGCGGGCCAGAGCGCGGTCGATGGCAATGACCGGCGTGCGCTTCAAGCCGCGGGCCAGGCCGATCCGTTCAAAGGTATGCAAAATCCACTTGGTGGGATCGTACTGGTAGCGTCCCACGCCGTTGCGATAGTCGGCAGGGAAGGTGTGATGGAAGTTGTGATAGCCCTCGCCCATGCTCAGCAGGGCAACGATCAGGCTGTCGCGGGCGCTGCTCTTGTCGGAGTAGGGCTGGCTGCCGAGGCGGTGAGCGAGTGAGTTGATCGTGAACGTGGCGTGGTAGCAGACCAACAAGCGCACCGCTGCGCCGACCACGAAGCCCCCGGCGAGATCGCCGAAAGCCAAGCCGATGAGCGCGGGCAGGACGAGGCCCGCGCCGATGCCGACCCAGGCGTAGTGGCGGTGTTGCCAGAGGACCAGCGGATCTTTCTCGAGATCGTGAACGGCGGGCCTGGCGCTGGTCTTGTCGTCTTTGCGCACGACCCAACCGATGTGCGAGTACCAGAGACCGCGACGCGCGTCGTACGGATCGTCGTCGCTGTCGGTGCGGTTGTGATGCCGGCGGTGATCGGTGGCCCAGGCCAGCGCGGAGTTTTGGAAGGCGCCGGCTCCCATGATCAGGAGGAAGAGGCGCAGCACGGGATGCGCTTCGTAGGCGCGGTGGGAAAAGAGACGGTGGTAGCCCGCCGAGATGCTGAAGATCGTGAGACCCGTGAGCACGATGCCGGTCAACGCGGCGGCGAGCGACAGGCCGTGCGTCGGCAGGTAGAGGGCGAGTCCACCCACGGCGGCGACGTGAACCAGCGTCAAAAGGCCGATGTTCAGCCAGTCGAGCGGCGGTCGGGAGGGAGCGGCGTGCATGAGGAGAGAGTGCCTCCGCCCAGCCGCGCCGTCCGTCATCCTTCCGTCATGGTCTCAGTGGCAACTCTCACGTTCGTGTGAAAGTCCTGAGCATGCCCTGTCGTGTCCCTGCGCCAGCCGGGCGCGGCGTGGGTGCGGCGATGCGCATGGGTCCCCCCAGCGATCGTTGTCGGGCCGCGACGATTCGCCTTTGCAAAAAATCTACGCGGAAATCGTTGTTTTTCTCCCGCGGGTGGTTCAGATTGTCTCGCATCGCTGCGGCGCCTTCGCCAAAGCTCGGATCTCTCTCCTTCTGTGCTGGTTGAGGGCTCGGTTTCACTTTCAGTCAGCACGTTCAGGAGATCGAGATGGGAAAGCGACTGTACGTTGGTAATCTTGCGTATTCCGTGACCGAGAGCGACCTGCGCTCCGCCTTCGAAGCCGAAGGCTGTGCGGTTCAGGAAGTGAAGATGGTCATGGATCGCGAGACCGGTCGTCCGCGTGGCTTCGCGTTCGTCGAAATGGCGACGGATGATGGCGCGCGCACGGCTACCCAGAACCTCAACGGCCGTGACCTGCAAGGTCGCGCGGTTTCGATCAGCGAAGCCCGCGAGCGCAGCGGTGGCGGCGGTGGTGGTGGTATGGGTGGCGGCGCCGGCAGCAGCCGACGCTGGTAATCGACGAAGCGGCGAATCGCCGCTCGTAGTTTGAAGACAGGGCGCCGGCGATGAATTTCGTCGGCGCCTTTGCTTTTTCTAGGCTTCGAGCCGGCGGCGCGAGCCTGCCGGGAAGCGCTCCAGCTGGTGGCGACGTGCTATGGTTCGCCGTCCTTCAAACAGTCGTCACCTCTCCGTTCGGTGAAAGTCGTCCGCATTTTGCGCACGGGCCGTTCGTCCAGGCAGTCGAAAGACCAGGACAGGAGGCCCCGATGGCGAGGATTTCGGCACAGGACTGTCTGCAGCAGTTGCCCAACCATTTTGCCCTGTGCATTCTGGCCGCGCGACGCGCCAGGGATCTCGCCGTCGGTAAACTGCCAACCGTCGTATGCGACAACAAGGTGGCGGTGACCGCGTTGCGCGAGATTGCCGCCGGGACTGTCACCTTCCGAGAGTCGGTCGATGACGCCATCCGCTTGCACATCAGCGACCGCAAGGCGCTCGACGGAACCCGGGGCCGCGGCATCACCCTGTCCAAGCGCGGAAAACTGGCGACGTAGGCCCGAAATCGGGCAAAGCTGGCAGATCTGCGCCCCGGGAGGCCTTTTCTGACGATGCACGCCAGCGCGACCTACCTACCCAAGAGCGACTTTCACCGCGATCTCAACGCGCGGGTGGACGAGTACTTCAGCAAGACCGCCAGCGGCGAAAAGACCACACGGTCCCGCAAAGGCGGTCCCGCCATGTGGGCCAAAACGGCCATCATCTTGGCCTGGCTGACCGCCTCGTACGTCGCTCTGGTCTTCGTCGTCGACACCACCGCCGCGGCGATTGCAGCGGCGGTGTCGCTCGGCCTTGCGATGGCTGGCGTGGGATTCAACATCCAGCACGACGGCAATCTCGGTGCCTACTCAGAGCGGCCATGGGTCAATCACATGATGGCGCTGACCCTGGATCTCCTGGGCGGCACTGCTTACTACTGGCATTACAAACACAACATCGCGCACCACACCCATCCCAACGTCGATGGGCATGACGACGATATCCAGATCGGGCCCGTCGCCCGCATGTCGCCGCATCAGCGCTGGTACCCGCTCCATCGCTTCCAGCACTTCTACGTCTGGATTCTCTACGGCTTTCTCGCCATCGAATGGCAGTTGACCGGCGAGTTCCGGAATTTCTTCAGCAAGGATCGCTACGGTCAGACGAAGGTGCCGCGACCGAATGGTCGCGAGAGCGTGATCTTCTGGGTCGGCAAGGTCGTCTTCTTCACCCTCGCGTTCGGCATTCCCCTTTGGCGGCACTCCGTCGGCGCCGTGATCGGTCTCTATCTGGTTGCCGCGGGAACGCTCGGCCTCGTTCTCGCCGTCGTCTTCCAGGTCGCGCACTGCTCGCAGGAGGCGGACTTTCGTCAGGTGACGGTCGCTGACCCGACGGTGCCGCGTGGTTGGGCCGAACATCAGGTGGAAACCACTGTCGACTTCGCCCAAGGGTCGCGCTTTCTCTGCTGGTATCTGGGCGGGCTGAACTTTCAGATCGAACATCACCTCTATCCGAAGGTGAGCCACGTGCACTACCCGCACCTGGCGCCGATCGTTCGGCAGACCTGCGCCGAGCACGGGGTTCGCTACCGGAGCCACGAGGGCTTCATGCCCGCCATCGCTTCTCACTGGCGGCTGCTGCGAACGCTGGGCAGCTCGCCCGCCGCGGGAACCATCTCCGTGGCAAGCGTAACCGGCGCCGATTTTCCTCCCGCACCCGAACACAACGCCCCGCAGGCGCAGTCGAGCTAGCGCGGCGGCGATCAGGCTGCCGTCGGTTTTCGTGTCCGCAAGCGGCTGACGAGGGTCATCAGCGCCAGAACGATGGCGCCCGCGACGATCCCGATGATCGCGTTGAGAAGCATCTCGGTGATCGGGCCGAGCACGGCGCCGACGCCTGGAACGCCAGCGGCGCCGAGAGTTCCGCCCTCGACCAAGTGATGCAGGAAGGGGACGCCGTGCGCGAGGATCCCACCGCCGACCAGGAACATCGCTGCGGTGCCGGCGATGGAGAGGCCTTTCATCAGGTAGGGCGCGGTCTTCAGGATCCCGAAGCCGAGTCCGCGGGACAGCGCGCCCCCGTTGCCCGGCCGCCGGCTTAGATAGAGACCGGCGTCGTCCAGCTTCACGATGCCGGCCACGAGGCCATAGACCCCGACGGTCATGAGCAGCGCGATGCCAACGAGTACGGCGACCCGCGTGCCGAACGGTGAGTTGGAAACGGTCCCGAGGGTGATCACGATGATCTCCGCCGACAGGATGAAGTCGGTCCGGATGGCTCCCTTGATCTTGTCCTTTTCGACGACGAGCATGTCGACCGCCGGGTTCACGATCGCGGCGCGGAGCTCGGCCTGGTGGGCCTCGTCCTCTTCCTTGCGATGCAGGAGCTTGTGCGCGAGCTTCTCCACGCCTTCGTAGCAGAGGAAAGCGCCACCGATCATCAAGAGGGCGGTAACGGCCCAGGGCATGACCGCGCTGATGATCAGCGCGGCGGGCACCAGGATCGCCTTGTTGATGAGCGATCCCTTGGCCACCGCCCAGACCACCGGCAACTCGCGCTCGGCATTGACGCCGGAGACCTGCTGAGCGTTGAGCGCGAGATCGTCGCCGAGCACACCGGCGGTCTTCTTCGCGGCGACTTTGGTCAGCACCGCGACGTCGTCGAGCACGCTGGCGATGTCATCGAGGAGAGCGAGCAGGCTGCCGGCTGCCATGATGCCGCGACGGTACCACGCAGGCCCGTCGAAGTTCCGGCTGCCGTTTCTGCGATCAGATCACCGGGGTGAGCGGTCACCCCGGCGAGCCCGTCACTTGACGGTGACGAGTTTGTCCTCGGGGTCGACCTCGACGAAGACGTCCTTGTACTCGGACCCGCCACCGCCGTGCCTCATCATGCCGATGGGCCCCTTGATGATCCGCTTGGTCGGGTCCACGCGCTCGGTCGGCCACTCGTGTGTGTACCGGGTGATCTCGACGCCGTTGACCGCCGCCCGCAGGGTGCCCTTGTCGAGATTCAGCAGGATCTCCGAGGTGTGCCACTGCGTACCGGGCACGGGATTGTTGCCGACTTTCATGCCTCGCAGGCCGTGGTGCATCGGCGGGTGATAACTCCACATGCCGCCAAAGGGGGGCATCCACTGCACCCAGCCGGCGTTGTCGATCTTCGGCTTCATCGGGTCGGCGGGGCGGTCGCCCCAAAAGAGGATCCCCAGGTGATCCCCGTTCTGGGGAGCCATGCGCGAGGTGACGATCAGGCGGACGTTGCCGTAGTCGTCTTTCGTGTAGGCGGCGCGCGACGACCCGCCCGAGCCGCGCATGGCGCCGCCCACGATCGTCCAGGTCGAGGGGGCTGCTTCCCAGCCGGTGAAATCCTTGCCGTTGAAGATCCGCACGCACCGCGGGCAAGGTGCGTTCGGCTCGACTGCGGGAGGGGTGCTGCCGCTGTCGGCCACCGTGTTCGCAACGTCGGCCGGCGCGCCGGCGTCCGACCCGGCCCCTCCAGCACTGCCACCTGCGCCGGGGGCACCGCCAGATGCCGGGCCACCCGCAGCGCCGGCGGTTCCCGCACCGGAGCCGCCCGTGCTTCCCGGGGATCCGCCGCTGGGGCTGGCGCCGCCGGTTCCGCTTGGGGCCACGCCACCCGTGCCGCTGCCGCCACTGCCACCACTGCGGCTGCCGCCGTTGCCGCCGCTGCTGGATGAGCGTCCCCCGGTGCCGGTAGCGACGCTAGGACCGGTCGGCTCGTCGCCAGTCGGTTGCGGGCAGGCACCGGCCAGAACCGCGATACCGAGACCGACGAAACAGAACTTCGACACCGGCATGAATCACCTCTCGTGTTGACGCTGCGAGGCAGTCGCGAGCTGCCTTCCTACCACGCTCAGTGCAGATTCACGGCGGTCGTCACGACGCATTGTTGGCAACTGGGAGCGGCGTGCGGCTGCGATCCGTGACCGTGATCAGGCGGCGTCGCTCGGCTTCGAAACGCTCACCGATCTTCCGGAGCTCGCGCACCTGCGTGAGTCGTTCGTCGCGTTTCTGGATGAGGACGGCTCGCTGCTTGCGCGCCTCTTCGGCGCCCGACGCGAGCGCCTTGCCCGCCTGCACCTTGGTCGCTGCGGCCATTGCCTCGACATCGCGTTTGGCTGCCTCGATCTCGCGGCGGTTGCGCGTGATGGCGTCGTCGAGCTCTTTGCGGATGAGGTCACTCTCTTGTTGGGCGCGCGCGCGGCCGGCTCCGACCAGATCGCGTTCGATCTGCCTGACCCGTTCGGTCTGTTTGGCGAGCGTGCTTTCGGTCTCGACGAGAGCCTTGCGGTGGTCGATGAGATTGACGTCCACGCGCGAAATCTCCGCGGTCAGGAATTCGGTTTCCGAGGCGAACTTCGCCCGGCGCTGCTCTACCGCAGACTGGGCGCTCTCGCTGGCCTTCGTGCTCGCGGTCTCGATGGTGTCGGCCAGACCCTCGACGCGTTTGCGACCGCCCTGTTCGAGTGACGTGCCTGCGCTGACCAGGCGTTGCTGCTTGCCGTCCTTGATCCGCGTCCCTTCCTTCGAGAGGGCCTTCGACGTCTGCTTTCCCGTCTGCTCGGTCTGGATCTCGGCGTGACCGAAGGCGCGTTTGACGTCTTGGTTGAACTCTTTCATCGAGGCACAGCCAGCGAGGGCGGCCGCGACAGCCAGCACCATGAGGCGCGGGCGAGACGAAATGGCGGTCTTCGATTCCGAGCGACGAGCGAGCATGGTGGGGTCCTCCATCTGAGCGCGGGGGAGAGCGAGGCGGCGGCAACTCTGTCACAAAAAATCCGAGTGCGATCTTGTCAAAGACAAGCGATTCGTTGTCCGTGCGCACGACGCAGATTGCGAGGTGCACAGCCCGCCCATCAACGCTCTTGCGAGCCGCGGTCTGGCACGCCCCCCAACTGCCTGCCAAGCGGCAGTGGACGTCCATGCGGCGCGATCTGCGTGAAGCTCGAGTTGGGTCGTGCGCCAGGCCGAGGAGCGCCGGTCGCGCCTCCGGGCGGGCTGGGGGCGCAGGTCTGCATCGGTTCGCAAGGACGAATTGGCGCGCCAGGCAGCTGGCTCTCCCCGTGAGATCTCGTGGACTTGCGGGCCCAACCGCCCGCGATCGGCGCCCTTGCGAACGCGGGTTGACGGGAAGGCGCGCCCGCGGTTGAGTTGTCACTTCATGCGAGCGCGGCTGTACCCGGTGTCTTCGAGCTTTCTGGCTCTGCTGGCTCTTGTGGCCTCGGCCTGTTCGACGCCGGACGACAAACCGAAGACGGAAGACGAGTTCTGCCAGGACTACGCCAAGCGTGAATGCGCCAACGTCGGCGCCTGGTGCGCGTTTGCCACGATGGACGCGTGCCACGCCACGCGCGCGGCCATCTGTCGCGACCGGGGGGCGATGTGGAAGACGGGCTCGCGCTCCTTCCGACCCAACCAGATCAAAGCCTGCCTGGAAAAGGTCACGTCGGTCTACGCGTCGTTGCCAATCTCGTACGACAACCTGCGCGCCCTCGAGGACACCTGCGCGCGCGTCTACCAGGGCTCGGTAAAGCTGAACGGCAATTGCGTCATCACTTACGAATGCGAAGGCGATCTCGTCTGCGACAAGGGCGCCTGCGGGGTCAAGAAGGTGGTGGCCGCCGGTGGCGGCTGCGCGAACGTCGGCGAGGCGTGTGTGTCCGGCTACGCCTGCAAGGCTTCGCAGGGGCGACAGCTGTGCGAAAAGCGCCAGGACGTCGGCATGGCTTGTGGGTCAGCGGATCCCTGCCTCGAGGCGCTTCGTTGCACAGGATCGTGCGTGCCGCGTCTCAAGCTCAGCTCGCCGTGCACGCAGCATGACGATTGCGAGCTACCGCATGGGTTTTGCGAGCCCTACGCCAAGATCTGCACGGCTGGGTTGATCTTCGCGCCCGGAACCGAGTCGTGTCGCGCGTTCATGGGCGCGACGGCGTCGTGACCCGGGCGCGCGGGTAGCCGCCCCGCTCTCAGCGTCGCAAAGGACGCGAGACTTCGGCCTCGATGGGCAGGGGGACGGGTGCACGAAGCAGGGGTAGGCGGTTGCCGAGGATCGCGGTGAAGACGGCATCCATCCCGCGGGCGGCGGGCTCGTGTACCCGCAGGCAGAGGCAAGCGGCGGCGGCCCGAAGAAAGCCTGACGCGACGAAGAGGACCTGCAGGTTATGGACCCGCATGCCAAGCACGGTGAGCGACGAGGGCATGAGGGTCGCCAGCGCCCCACCGGTGGCGGTCGCAGCCGCAAAAGCAAGGCCGCTGATGGCCGCGACGCCAGCGACGTAAGAAGGGCGTTCGCGTCGGCCAGTCACCGCGAGCGGAAGGGCGAAGGCCGCCAGCGCATGGCCGCTCCAGAAGATCCCCGCGAGCATGGCATCGATGGCCAGCGGCCACAGTCGTGAGGGCGTCGGCAGCAGCCAGAAGAACGGAATGATCGAGATCGCAAAGGAGCAGGCGGCGAGTACCGGTCGCGCACCCAGGCGATCGATGAGCACACCCCACAGCGGAGCGACCATCATCCGGATGACCGCAATCACCGCGCCGTGGACCGCCAGCAACGTGAAGCCCATCTGCAGCTCGGTGACCATGTAGAGGGCGAAGAAGCTGCCGGCGAGACCGACGGCCGCGTTCCAGCAGAGGTGATAGAGCAGCAGACCGCGGGCGCGCGGATCTCGGAAAGGCTGCGCGGCGTCGGCCAATGTGAAGGGGCGCTCTGCGGGAGCGGCGCCTGGATCGTGCTGGCGACGAAGGAGCTGGACCGTGACGACGCCGAAGCCACACGCGAGGACCTGCAGAGCGGCGAGCACGGGTGCGACCGCGTCGCGCGCGCGTGCCCAGTCGACGAGGAGGCCGGCGAAACCCGCTGCCAGCGCACCTCCGAACATACAGAGACCGGTGCGGCGCCCAAAGTAGCGGCCGCGAATGCGCCCGGGAACCAGCTCGCCCATCCAGGCGACCCAGGCGTTGTTGCCGAGCACGCCGAGTATGGCGCCAAGCGCGGCGACCACGAGGAGGATGCCGCGTCGGCCGGCGTCGTCGATCGGAATGAACGGCAGGAGCACCAGCGGCAACCCGACCTGCCGAGAGGCGCCCACCAGCCACAAGCACGCACGTCGGTGCCCAAGTCGCGTGGTGATCCAGGCGCCCGGGATGTGAAATAGCTGCGCGATCTGCGGGAGTGCGACGAGTAGGCCGGTGTAGAGCGGCCCTGCTCCCAGCGTCAAGGCCCAGGCAGTGAGTAGCGCCCCGCCCGCGACGCCGTTGATCAACTCGGCAAAGAGTCCTTCGGCGGTACAAGCGCGTAACGAGGCGCGCAGACGAGATAACGATGTGGGGCGCCCGCTGGAAGCTGCGTTCAACGGAGGCGCGCCGGCGAGCTGCGCGCCAGGAGTCGACGTCCCGGCGCGCGAAGGCGAGACGATCGCGGCGAGCGCTGCCAGGGACGAGAGAAGAAAGTTACGCGAGTGCTGCTTCACGAAGGCCGCGTCCGGCGCGCGAAATCATCGACGCTCCTGCGCTATCCCTTGAGCCCTGCGAGACGATGCGCGACGCACGCGGCGGTGAACGCCGGCGATGGTGCAAGCCCGCGGGGAGAGTCAGCGAGAGTCAGGGAGCGAGCGGTGGGGCCGGGGGGGCGACGGCAGCAGCGGACTCTTCGGTGAGGCGGGTGGTGCCTGACGCCACCGACCAGGCAGCGGCGAAACGTTCTTCGCTGGCGGTCGGCTGCTTCACGTCGGCGTAGAGGAACCAGGCCGCCTGGGTCCGTTCGGGCGTGACGTCGAGCACGAGGTAGCCCTGCCGCACGAGATCGAACCAGCGCAGGTGTGGGTTGTAGGGACGGGCCGCGTCGACCAGGGCGAGCGTCGTTCCGCCGAGGCCGGGGCTGGTGATCCCGGGCGTGACGAACTCGACAGCGAGTGCATTCTTGCCGGACGCGGGGTCGTACTGCTCGGGGTTGAGCGGGTCGAGGGTCAGCTCGTTGGCCCATGACGTGTGAAGGTCCCCGGTGAGCACGACGACGTTGCTGCCCGGGGTGCTGCGGAAGAACTCGAGCAGACGTCGGCGCGAGGCCGGGTAGCCGTGCCACTGATCGAGGTTCACGATCGTACCGGGCGAGAGGATCAGATTG
>JANNNO010000590.1:0-6044 GCA_031398585.1 Myxococcales bacterium
GCCTGCCTCCGAGTGACCGCTGGTTCCGCCGCCCGGTCCTCCGTCCCCGCCGTCCGGCCCCCCTAATCCCTCGGCGCAACCGCCGAACACGAGCGCCACCCCGACCACCAACCCGCGCAGCCCCAGAAACTGTTTCATCGCGGGAACAGTCATCGACTCGAGGAGCCCGAATCTGAAGGTCGCGGCACCCACATCCGCGGCGGTCGCGCACAGCCACAAGCCGTCGGTGCAATCCAGGTGAAGGGCGTGTCGCTTCGGCGTAAGCCCTCTTCAGATCGCCCGGGCCAGCGCCGCTACACGCACCTGCCCCGCGCCGCCGGCGAGCAGCGCCTCGGCGCAGGCAGCGAGCGTGGCGCCCGTGGTCATCACGTCATCGAGCAGAAGCACGCTGCGACCATCGAGCGCCCGGCGCGCCGATGCCGGAACTACGAACGCACCTTGCACGCGAAGTCGTCGCTCGTCGGGGCCCTCGTGATCGAGTGAAGGCGTGTCCCGCAACCGACTCAGCCAGCCCGCCGCGAGCGTTGGTCCGCCCGAACGCCTCGCCGCCACCAGAGCCGATCGTCCGAGCTCGCGGGCCTGATTGAAGCCGCGCGCTCGAAGCCGCCGTGGGTGCAGCGGCACCGGCACGATCGCATCCACACCGTGATAGCGCGCCCAATCGAGGATCGGCACCAGACACCGTCCCAGCGCCCGTGCCCGCGCCGTCAGGTTGCCGTGTTTGAACCTGACGATCGCTTGTGCGACGGCGCCGCCGTAGACGAAGACGGCCCGTGCTTCGACAAAGGCAAAGCCGTTCGCCGCGCAGACCGTGCAGCCTCCGCCGTCCATCGCAGTCGGCATCGCGCAGCCGGGGCACGCGTCTTCCAGGAGCGCCACAGCGCCCACACAGTCGTCGCAAAACGTCTGCGTCTCGTCCACGACCGCGGCACAGGCCGCGCACCGGGCCGGCCAAAGCAACCGCACGACCAACCTGGTGAGCTGGCGCAGCGATGCCGCCCGACGGGCGGCCACGACCACGGGGGAGATCATAGCGTTGCCATCGGACAGCCAACAGCGCTGGTTGCGCCCGCCGTGCATTGACCTGCCCGGGCGCTTACGGGATGGTTCCCCCATGAAGTTCCGTTTCGTCAGCTGTCTCGCGCTTGCGGGCCTCACGCTCCTCGGTTCCTCCCTCGTCACGGCCGCCGCCGAGCCCCGCGCGCGAAAGAAGGCCGAGAAGACCGCTGACAAGGCCGTCGGCAAAGCAGCCGGCGAGTCTGTCGGTCAAGCGGGAGGCAAAACGAGCGGCAAGACGAATGGCAAAGCGGGTCGCAAAACTGGCAAAACCGGTGACAAGGCCGCTGCCGTGATCCCCCCCGCCTCCGCGGCCGACGCAGCCGCCGCCATGCTGGCGGCCGCGCAGACGTTCCTCGCCGCGCTTCGTGACGATCAGAAGCGCATGGCCCAGCACCCGTTCGACGACGAAGTTCGTCAGGAGATCAAATACGTCCCATCAGGTCGCACCGGCGTTCCACTCAAAGCGCTAGACGGCGGACAGCGACAGCTGGTGCACGAGCTGCTGAAGACGGGCCTTTCGCAGCCTGGGCATCTCAAGATCTCGCAGATCATCGAGCTCGAGGGCGTCCTGGCCGAGCTCGAGCGAAATCCGGTTCGTCGCGATCCGGAGAACTACTACGTCTGGATCTTCGGTGAGCCCAAGGCCAAGGCCCGCTGGGGTTGGAAATTCGAGGGGCACCACCTCTCCTTCCACTTCACCCTCGCCGAGACCGGCATCGCCTCGGTCCCGACCTTCATGGGCGCCAACCCGGCGGAGGTCCGCAACGGCCCACTCACCGGCCGCCGGGCCCTGGCAGCCGAAGAAGATCTCGCGCGCAAGCTGGTGCTTTCGTTCGCCGACAAGGAACGCGCAGCGGTGGTCTTCGACGCCAAAGCGCCGCCCGAGATCTTGACCGCCGATCGCTCCTCGGTTACGGCTCTGCCCGACGTCGGCGTCCCCGTCGCCTCCATGTCCACCCCGCAGCGTGAGCTGCTCCGCCAGGTACTCGCGGCCTACGCCGAGACCTTGACCCCTGCGCTTGCTGCCGAGCGCATGGCGCGCGTCGATGCCGGCGGCTTCGACAAGGTCCGCTTCGGCTGGGCGGGCGGCACCGCGAAAGGCGAAAAGCACTACTATCGGATCGCCGGACCGACGTTCGTGCTCGAGTACGACAACACCCAGGACGGGGGCAACCACGTGCACACCGTCTGGCGAGACTTCACCAACGACTTCGGTCGCGACCTGCTGCGCGACCACCTGAAGAAGGCGCACTGAGAGACCCCAGCGCGCCGACGGAAGTCCCCTAGTCTGACGACGCGCCGGTATACAGGCCGTCGATCACGCCGCGGTGGCGCTGCACAACCACCTTGCGTTTGACCTTCAGACTCGGCGTCAGCTGATCGTTGGCTTCGACGAAGTCCTCTCCGAGCACCGAGAAGGACTTGATGGTCTCGAAGCTGGCGAGGTTCGCATTGACCGAGTCGACCACCTTCTTGATCTCGGCCAGCACCTCCGGGTTCTTGGCCGCGCGCGCATTGTCCCCGTCGCCGTACCGTTTGATCGCGTCCTCGCCGAGCGTGATGAGGGCCACGCAGTACGGTTTGCGATCCCCATAGACCAGCGCCTGGCTGATGAGGGGACTTGCCGCCTTGAGCGCGTTCTCGAGGATCTGCGGAGCGACCTTCTTGCCCGCGGCCAGCACGATGAGGTCCTTCTTGCGATCGGTGATGCGCAGAAACCCGTCTTCCAGGTGTCCGATGTCGCCGGTGTGAAACCATCCCTCGCCGTCGATGGCCTCGGCGGTCGCTGCTGCGTTGTTGTGGTAGCCCTTGAACACCGCCGAGCCGCGCATGAGGATCTCGCCGTCCCCATCGATCTTGTATTCGAGCACGTCGATCGCAGGTCCGACCGTGCCGAAACGATAGCGCTCCATGCGGTTGACGAACGACGCGGCCGTGGTCTCGGTGAGCCCATAGCCCTCGAGGATCAGCAGCCCGACCGCGTGAAAGAACTCTGCGATCTCAGCGGCAAGAGGCGCTCCGCCCGAGATCAGGAAGCGGCAACGATCGAGGCCGAGCTTGGCCCGCAGCTTCGAGAAGACCAGCTTGTCGGCCAGGCGGTGCTGAAAGGCGAGAAAGCCTCCCGGCGTCTGCCCTGCGCGCAAAACCTTCGACCGACGTTCGCCCACGCCCATCGCCCACGAGACCAGCCCTCGTTTGATCGGGCTGCCCTGCTTCATCGCCGTCTTCACGCCGGCGTAGAATTTTTCGTAAATTCGCGGCACGCCCGCCATGAACGTGGGATGGACCTCGAGCAGGTTCTCCTTCAGCTTGGTCAGCCCTTCGGAGAAGACCACCGTCAGCCCTTTGTAGAGCGACGCCCAGGCGACCACACGCGCAAAGACGTGCGCCATCGTCAGCCAGAGGTAATGAACGTCGTCTTCCTGCAACGTCAACGCGCGGCAGGCGCTGGCACAGACCGACACCAGATTGCGGTGGGTGAGAACCACGCCCTTGGGGTTGCCGGTCGTCCCGGAGGTGTAAATGATCGTGAAGACGTCGTCGGGACCGGGCGCCCCGCGCCGACGGGCGAGCTCGGTGGCGTTCTCGCTTTTGGCTTTCCAGGTTCGTCCGCGTTCACGAAGTTCGGCAAAGCCGATGATGCGGCGGCTGGCCTCTCTCGGCACGGTCGCCATGACGTCGGCGAGCTTCACCTCGATGCGGCCTTTGTGATCGGGACGCTCGAGGCGGGCATCGTCGCCGATGTGCACGAGGTGAAGATCGAGGCCGGTCAGCAGCAGCGGCAAGAGCTTGTCGAGCTGGGCGGCGTCGTCGACCACGACCACGCGGGCGCCGGAGTCTCTGACGATGTAGGCGCACTGG
Source organism: Myxococcales bacterium (assembly GCA_031398585.1). Classification (GTDB taxonomy): domain Bacteria; phylum Myxococcota_A; class Polyangia; order Fen-1088; family Fen-1088; genus JANNNO01. The sequence continues at coordinate 3,922 of JANNNO010000590.1, forward strand.
TCGGGCGTGCTCGAAGGATAGATGGGGACCGGAACCGCGCCGGCCAGCAGCCCTCCGACGTCGCACAACATCCACTCGTAACGAGTGGCGCCCAGGATGCAAACCCGATCGCCGGGCCGCACGCCGATGTCGGCCAGCCCCGCGGCGACCTCATCGGCGGCCGCGTCTGCTTCCCGCCAGGAGACATCCTTCCAGGCCGCGCCGTCCTTGTAGCGGTAGGCGGTGCGGTCCCCGCTTTCCGCCACCCGACGGGTCCAGGTCTCGTTCGCGCTACGGTACGGAAGAGTGGATGCGTCGGCGCTCACCATAGAGAAGATCCTTCAGGCTCGGAACTGCGTCAATGGGGCGCTCTCTTGCGGTGGTTGCCGGCGAGCGCCCGGACAGGTGACAGCCGGGGGCCAGGTCAGGGCCGCCGAGCCGTCGTTTTCATGGCAAACTCGAGACCTCGGCTGTCCTGTCGTGGGGCTTGAGCCCACCTCGCCCCCTACGTATCATCTTGGCTTGACCCGTCGTCGGCCGCGGCCGTTGCCCCCACCAGGGCGTTGTGGGTCCCTATTTCGATGGCATCGCTTTGCCGTGACTGAGGTCCTCAGCCTTGCGTGATGCCATGGTCCAAGAACGGATTCCCGCCCGATACCGGGTCATCGAAGAGGTCGGCCAAGGGGGCATGGCCGTCGTGTACAAGGCGCACGACGAATCCTTGCGGCGTGAGGTGGCCGTCAAGCTGCTGCACCCGCACCTGCTGGCGGAACCGGAGTCCAAGACCCGCCTCGAGCGCGAAGCGCAGGCCGTCGCCAAGCTCCACCACGACAACATCGTGCAGATTTTCGACTACTCGGGCTCCGACGCGCAGGCGTCGTACATCGTTACAGAATTCATCGACGGCCAGACCCTCAAGCAGTTCATCGTCAACCGGCGGCCGCCTCCCCCCGAGGTCGCATCGCTCATCGCGATCGAGATCGGCAGCGCGCTCATGCACGCGCATTCGCTCGGCATCATTCATAGAGACGTCAAGCCCGACAACGTCATGGTCCGCAAGGACGGCATGCTGAAGCTGATGGACTTCGGCGTGGCGCAGATCATGGACCTCGAGCGCATGACCGTGACCGGTCAGCTGCTCGGCAGCCCCGCGTACATGGCCCCTGAGCTGCTGGAAGGCCGGCCGCTCGACGTGCGCACGGATGTCTTCTCAGTCGGCATCATGCTCTACCAGCTCGCGACGGGAGCTCTGCCGTTCTCGGGACGCAATCCGCACGAGGTCTTGAAGCGCATCGCGGAGGGTAAGTTCGCCGACCCTCGGACGATCAATCGGCTGGTCGCGGATCGACTCGCCAAGATCATCGCGCGGGCGCTCGCCCGGCGGCCCGAGGATCGCTATTCGACCGTGGCGCTTCTGGTGGACGATCTCACGGCGTTCGTCTCGGATGCAGGCCTTGGCACCTCGCGCGACGAGCTGCGGGCGTTCTTCCTTGCGCCCGACAAGTATGAAAAGGAGGTCGTGCCGCGCATGATCGATGCGCTGGTCGCGAACGGGAAACGCGAACGCGAAGCCAAACGCACGGCTCGGGCGCTCGAGCTCTGGAACCGCGCGCTCGGCATGGACCCGTCGAACCGCGAGGTGCTGGGCGAGCTGAAACATGCGGCCAGTCGCCAGCATCTGCAGCGTGCCGCCGTGGGGCTGGTATCGGCCGCGGTTCTTGCGGCAGGTGTCATCTTCGTTCTGCGAGAGGCGGGAGAGACGACACCGCCTCCTGACCGGGCGACGCTGCCCGTAAGTCCGGGCGGCATCGCCGCGTCCCAAGACAAGGCCCAGGCAGACAAGACGATGGCAAACGCTGCCGCCGTCGCGGGTGCGCCACGCGCCGATCAGCCCCGACTCGAGGTGGGCGGACGCATCGAGGCGGGGCGCCGCGCCCCGGTCCGGTCGGGCACGCGAGACGATCGGGCCGTTGGCAAGAGCGGCCTGGCTCTGGCCCCACGACCCCCCGGCGGCGCCGAGATGAAGACCATCACCATCGTGCCCTCGCCCACCTCGGCGCTGATCACCGTCGATGGCGTCTCGCAAGGCTACTGGGGTCCCAAGAACGACAAGATTGCGCTCGACATGAGTCGCGACCACGAAA
>JANNNO010000018.1:0-8206 GCA_031398585.1 Myxococcales bacterium
GGGGACTTTCTCTACCTGCGCGGTCGCAGCTTCGAGGAGATGCAAAAGGAGATTTTCCTCTGGGCGTTGCGCGAGAACGGCGGTAGCCGCCGGCGAGCAGCGCGCGCGCTCGGCATCTCCCGCTCGACGTTCTGCGATCGGGTCAAGCGGCTGGGGCTGGCCCCTCTCATCGGCTGAGGCTTCCGAGCTCGATCGAGGTCGGGTGGGAACAAATGGCGGCTGGCACGTTGAACGGGCGTGGAATATCCAGGACGTGCGGTGCGCATGGGGGAACCGCGGGCCACGGTGGTGGCGGCTGTGCAGCGGCAGCTCACAGCCATCGGGTGTGGACCGATCGAAATCGACGGCGTGTTCGGAGCCCAGACCTCGAGCGCGGTGAGACTCTTCCAGACGCGGTACGACCTGGGCGTGGACGGCGTGGTGGGTTCGCGGACTTGGCTGCGGCTGTTCCGTCAGACGGCGCCTGTCGTAACCGAGCCGCCCACGAGTTTGGCGGCGCAGACGCTCGAGATTGCAGCCAGTCAGCGGCACGTACGCGAGCGCGCCTCCAACCGCGGTCCCGAGGTGGACGAGTACGTGCGCACGATCGGTCTCGATCCAGCGGGGCAGCATGCCTGGTGCGTCGCCTACGTTCACTGGTGTTTCGCTCAGGCTGCGGATGCACTCGGCGTGAGCAATCCGTGTCTCAAGATTCCGGGCGTCCTGCGGCACTGGGCCAAGGTCGATCCGCGCCGGCGCATCGCCAGTGCGGCGGCGTTCGACGATCCCTTCCTGGTGCGGCCAGGCGCGATGTTCATCATCGATCACGGCCACGGCCTTGGCCATGCTGGTTTCGTGACCGCGGTCACAGACGGCGAGATCGAGACGTTGGAGGGCAACACCAATCGGGGCGGCTCGCGCGAGGGCGACGGTGTCTACGCCAAACGCCGGACCTTCGAGTCCATCAACGTGGGCTTCATCGATTACGCGCTCTGACCGAAGCGCCTGAGATCCGTCGCACACACGCGGCCCCCTGCCCTCGGTTGCCGCCGGACGAGCGCGAATGCCGTGTTAGCCTGGCACGTCTGCGCGCAGGTCGTCTGTGACTCATGGAAACCATCGGCAGCTATCAGATTCTTGGCCAGCTCGGCGCGGGCGGTATGGGCACCGTCTATCTGGCGGAGCATCGCTTCCTCAAGCGGCGTTCCGCGATCAAGGTGCTGCTGGCCGACCTGGCAACGAGACCGGATCTGCTCGAGCGCTTCTTCGCCGAGGCGCGAGCGACCTCCCAGATTGAACACCCCGGCATCGTGCGGATTTTCGATTGCGAGGTCGACTCACAGGGCCGCCCTTACTTCGTGATGGAGCTGCTCGAAGGGGACACGCTGGCCGCTTACCTCCGTCGCCAGGGCAAGCTGCCCGCCAGCGAAGCGATCGGATATGCGCAGGCGATGGCGGATGCCCTCACGGCGGCCCACGGCAGGGGCATCGTTCATCGCGATATCAAACCCGACAACGTCTTCGTTCGCCCGGGCCCGGTGCCCGGGATCAAGCTGGTCGATTTCGGCATCGCCAAGCTGGCAGGTGAATTCCACGCGACCTCGAAGTCGCGCACCCAGACCGGCACGATCCTTGGCACCCCGCCCTACATGTCACCCGAGCAGTGCCGCGGCGCTGGTCTCGTCGATCACCGGACCGACATCTATTCGCTTGGCTGCGTGCTTTACGAGATGCTGGTGGGGGCTCCGCCCTTCGTGAGGGACACCACGGGCGGCTTTTTCGTCGCGCACCTGACCCAGGAGCCGACGCCCGCGCACGAGGCCAACCCCGATGTCTCGCTACCGATCTCGGCGTTGATCTCGTCGCTGCTGCAGAAGGATCCGGCGGCGCGGCCGGCCACCATGCGCGAGGTTGCGGATCGGCTGGCGGGGCTGCCAATTGCGAACCAGCGGGCCGTGCCAGGCACGCAGGCGGGCGTGGGGCCGCAGCAGGTGCTCGGTCGGGCGGCGACAGAGCTGGGCGCCCCGGCCACGCCTGCTCGGGCGACCGGGGGGGCAGCGGCGGGGGGGCCTGGGCACGCGTCGACCTCGGCTTCCAAGTCGGTTTCGCGCAGCGGTGAGGGAACCGGCAGCGGCCCGGCTGTGCACACCACGTTCCGGTCGACCGCCGGGGAAATTGCCTCCGCGCCCGCTACCGAGATCGATCCCGTCGACGCGGGTCGCGGGCGGCGGCGCGCCTTTTCGTTGGCCGCGCTGGCGTTGGTTGCTGTCGGGGGAGCTCTCGCGGTGTGGGGACTACGCAAGACCGAGACGGCACCGGCTGCCACCGTGGCGTCGGCGGCACTCCCATTGAATGCTGGCGGCTCCGCTGGCGAGGAGGCCCCCGCGGCGGTCGCAGCCGGCAGCCAGGGCGGCAGCGCCAAGGCAGAGGCCCCGGATGCGTCAGCCGCCAAGATCGGGCGGCCGGCCGTCGCACCCAGCACATCCCCGCCGGGACGTCGATCGCCTCGCCCTGCCGGTCAGGCGCCCGCCGGCCAGGACGGGTACGCCGCCGGATATGGGCAGCCCGGGTACCCGCCGCCGACGGGCTATCCACCTACTGCTACTGGCTACGCGCCACCTGCTGGCTACGCGCCCCCCGCCGGCTACGCCCAGGGCCCGCAGGCGCGCGGTTTCGTGAGCGTCGACCTGAAATCGAAGCCGACCGGGGCGGCCATCTGCTTCGAAGGCGATCGCCGTTTCATCACGCTCACTCACGGCGTGGTTCAGCTGCCGTACGACCCGCGACCCGTCACGTTCCTCATCGACATGCCCGGGTACAAACCCGCACGAGTCACGGTCCGCGCGAATCAGGACAGCAAGCGAACCGTCAAGCTGACGCCCCTGCCGCCGGGGCAGATGCTCGCGCCGGCTTGCCCGTATCGGTGACCGGGCGGTTCGTGCTACCAAAACGGACCTCGTGTCCTCGAACGCACCCAAAACCAACCCGGTGCCGGCGCCGATGGCGGCCGCACTCGAGCAGCTCCGCAAGACCCTCAAATCGCCCGACGGCGCCAGCCTGGATCCGCTGACCGCCTCCTGGGCGGACATCGAGCGCGGTGTGGTGCCGCTGCTAGGTGGCGCCTTCTCGCCGCAAAAGGGCGGGCACCTCGACGTCGTGTTCATGCTGGCCTCCGCGCTTGCCGAACGCCTGCGGCTCTCACACGGCGCCTTTTGGTTCCAGAATCGATCGACTCCGCACGGGGCGACGCTCGGCTTTCCCAACGGCGTCCTGGTCTTTTCCCCCTTCGAGACCGTCTTCGAGGCGATCGGTCGGTCCAAGCTCACCGAGATCGAGGCCATCGCCACGCAGCTGCGCGCCGCCGTCGAGCGGAGCGCCGGATCGCTACAGGGCAAAGGCACGCTGGGGCCGGCTGACTACCAGCGGATCTTCGATCCGGGGCTGGTGCAGTTCTTTGCATTCGATCCGAAGGCCGCCGCGGCGGTGCTCGACGCCACCGCGGAATCGACGGTCCGTGACTTCGAACATGGCTTCTCGAAGCTGGCCAACGAGATCCCCGCCGAGGTCCGCACCCAGATCTCGCGCGAAGTGCTCGGCGCCCTCAAGCGGCTGCCGGCCAGCTCGACGCTCGCCGAACAGTTGCAAAAGGCGCCGCAGCTGATCGAATTCGTCACTCTGGCGATGGCGGGAGCAGGCGGCACCGGCATCGCACCCGCCGAGTTCTGGCAGCAGCTGCTTTTGCCGTTGCTGCACGTCGGGGCGCCGGAGACCTTCGCGGCGCCTGACGAGGACGAGCTCGAGCCGTGGAAAGAGGGAGCCGATCCGCTCCTGCTCTACGTTGACGTGGTTCCCTACCAGACGCCGGCGGCCGACGAGGATGGGCTGCTCGGGGTCTTTCCGGCCGATGAAGTCGGCCTCCTCGATCCGCGCTGGAATGGCGCCCAGGGCGTGCGTCTGCTGGCGATCGATCCGGCGCTGCTGCGAACTCTGCTCGACGGCTTCGACCCGGAGCAGGTCAAGGCGTCGGTCGCGAAGTTCGCTGAGATGTGCACCGCCGCGGCTGGCCCCTCGCCGGCGCCGCCCAAAGAGTCCGGGCAGCCCGAGCTGATCGATCTCGTGATCATGCTGGCCGAGGACCTGCGCCAGATCGTCAAGCTGGCCGACGAGAAGGGACTCGCGGTCGGCCTGCGCTATGCGACCGAATCCGAGGCGTCGTCAGAACCCGTTCTGGGGGATTTGCGACGCGCGATTCGAGAGCCACGGATCGTTCTCGGCTGAGCCGGCCGCCTCGGCCCCCGATGGCGCTTGAACCCGGCCGCTCTGACGGGACCAAGGACTGTGAGCCCCGTGGTCCGCAGAGCGGAAACGCGGCGGGCGGAGAGCTATCGAGCGGAGATCTGTCGACCCACGAACGCACGCCTCGGCGTGATCGTGGGTAGGGGCAACGTTGTAGGCGACAACGAGGCTCTCTGCCTGCTCGTGTCCCCATGCGGTGCCGCCCTGAACGCTTTCCGTAAGGGTCGTTCGTCTCTTCGGTGGCCAAAGGCGTCCAAATCCGCTGCTGCGCCCGGGCGAAGGATGCTGTAAAAAGATCCACGGAACGGACGCGCGCGCTGGCTCGCTGACGTTTGCTGCAGCCAGACCGCAAGGAGATCCATGTTCCGAGCGCCCCGCCCCGCCGTTCTGGAGCTGACCTCGCCGTTTCGTCGCCTCCCCTCGCCCGTCGTCCCGTGGATCGTCCCGCTGACCGTGGGGCTCCTACTCGCCACGAGCTGGCTCGGTTGTCGAACCGAGCAACAACCAGTTCCGAGGGTCGACGTCACTCCCGGCCGCGACGCCGGCGCTGACGTTCCGGTGGCCAAGGACGCGGAAACGCCCCCCGACGGTCGACCAATGGTCGGCGCCTGTGTTGACCGACCCGCTGTCGGTCGTCTCGCAGGAGCCGCCTGCTCTTGTCACGACGAGTGCGGCAGCGGCTTTTGCGTCGATGGCGTCTGCTGCAACACCGCCTGCACCGGTACCTGCCTCGCCTGCAATCTCGCCGGGCAAGCAGGCAATTGCTCACCGGTTGCCGCGGGATCGCTCCCGGTCGTGGCCGGCCAGTGCGTGGCGCAGGCGGCGGCCACCTGTGGCTTCGATGGACGGTGCGACGGCCAGGGCGCGTGTCGCCGCCACCCTGACGGCACCGTCTGTTCATCCGGAGCGTGCGGGGAAGGCCAGGTTGTCGGCACCAAGACCTGCGCGTCGGGCATGTGTCAGGAAGCCGGCGTCATCACCTGCACGCCCTTTGCGTGCAACCCGACGACCTCTCAGTGTCATCCCCGCTGCACGACCGATGCTGAATGCGTGGGTCAACCCTGCGTGAACGGCTCGTGTGGCAAAAAGCCGCTCGGCTCGGCGTGCGAGGGCGCTACCGAGTGCGATTCGGGCGTCTGCACCGACGGCGTCTGCTGCAACATCGGCTGCGCCGGCCCTTGCCTCAGCTGTAACCAGCCAGGCCGGATGGGTCGCTGCACGCCGGCTCCCGCGGGGGTCAAAGATCCGCATGGCATCTGCCGCGAAGAGGCGGCCGAGACCTGCGGCGAGACCGGCACCTGCAATGGTGTCGGCGGCTGCACCCGTTTTCCCACCGGCAGTGTCTGCCGGCCGCCCACCTGCTCGGGGGCGGCGCTCGTGCCCGCGAGTGTCTGTGACGAGGCGGGATCGTGCGTGCCGGGTGCCGCGATCACCTGTGCGCCGTTCGTCTGCGACGAGGGGGCCTGCCGGGGCACCTGTCAGCGTGACGATCAGTGTCTTGCTCCGGCCACCTGCATCGAGGGCAGCTGCGGTCCCAAGGGTATCGGCCAGTCCTGCAAGGCGGGACCCGAGTGCGCATCGGGCTTCTGCGTGGACGGCCTCTGCTGCGACGGCGCTTGCGAGGGGCTCTGTTCGTCGTGTGCGCTGCCGAACGCGCCTGGCCGCTGCACGATGGTCCCGGCGGGCGTCGCGGATCCGCGCGCCGTGGCCGGCGTGAGCGATCCGGCCCGTGCATGTCTCGACCAAGGGATCGCGTCGTGCGGAAACAACGGTCGGTGTGACGGGCAAGGCGCCTGCCAGCGGTACGAAGACGGTTCGGTCTGCCGCGGTGAGAGCTGCGACGCTGTTGCCAATCGATCGTCGATCGGCATTTGCGACAGCGGCGGCTGCAAGATCTCATCGCGTGGTTGCGCACCTCACGTCTGCAATGGCGATCGCTGCGGGCTTCGCTGTGAGAACGACGCTGGCTGCGTGCCGCCCAACGTCTGCCAGGAGGGATCCTGCGGTAAGCGCCCCGACGGCGAGTCCTGCTCCGAGAATCGCCCGAGCGAATGCGCCTCGGGGATCTGCGCCCAGGGCGTCTGCTGCGGAACCGCGTGCGCGGGTTCGTGCCTGTCGTGCGCCCTGCCCGGTTCGGCGGGCGTTTGCACGGCGGTCCCGGCGGGCAAAGTGGATCCGGCCAAAATCTGCGTCGATCAAAAGCCGGCATCGTGCGGCAGCGACGGCAAGTGCGATGGCAAAGGTGGTTGCAGCCGCTACGCCACCGGAGCGCTTTGCGCGCCTCCCGTCTGCAAGAATGGCGTCACGACCAAGGCGTCCTTCTGCGATGCCAGCGGCGCCTGCCCGATGCCTCAGATGGAGATCTGCACGCCGATCATCGTCTGCAATGGCGGCGGGACGGCTTGCGAAAAGACCTGCACCAAGGACGTGCAGTGCATGCCAGGCACCAAGTGCTTCGGCGGCAAGTGTGGGCTGCTCGACGACGGCAAGGCCTGTGACGAGGCGAACGACTGCAAGAGTGGCTTTTGCGCCGACGGGGTCTGTTGCAACGGTGCCTGTGGTGGCAACGCCAAGGGCGATTGTCAGGCCTGCTCGGTCAAGGAGGGGGCCAGCAAAGATGGTGTCTGCACGCCGCGAACGGGACGCGCTTGCAACGACGTCGATGCCTGCACCAAGGTCGACGTCTGCGTCGCCGACTCGACAGCGCCCGGTGGATCGAAGTGCACGGGGACGATGCCTGTCGTCTGTACCGCCCGCGACCAGTGCCACGTCGCCGGTGAGTGCAACAAGATGACCGGTGCGTGTACCAACCCGGCCAAGCCCGACGGCAGTGAGTGCACCGACAACGACATGTGCTCGGTGGGAGACAAGTGCATGGCGGGGGCCTGCGTGAAGGGGCCACCCAAGGCGTGTATGCCCGATGGCAACGAATGCCACGTGCTGTGCGATTCCACCACCGGCACCTGCAACGCCAACAAGCCCAACGGCACCAAGTGCAACGACAACAACCGTTGCACGACCGGTCAGGACGTCTGCATGGCCGGCGCTTGCACCGGCAAACCAAAGGCCTGCCCTGCCCCGGATCTCTGCCACACCGAGGGCGTTTGCGATCGCTTGACGGGTGTCTGCGGGCCATCGCCGGCCAAGCCCGATGGCTCGCCGTGCGACGAGGGCAACAAGTGCACCCTCGACGACAAGTGCATGGCAGGCAAGTGCGTGCGGACCGACAAGATCTGCGCGACGAATCCCAAGGACAAGGATTGCGTGATGTGTCTGCCGGCTACCGGCGAGTGCCGCCCGATCAAAGAGGGCGAAAAGTGCGTCGACAGCGACAAGTGCACGCAGGTCGAACGGTGCAAGCTCGGCGTCTGTACGGCGAACGAGATGACCAAGTGTCCGCTTGCCTGCCAGAGCTGCCAGCCGGCGACGGGAGGTTGCCTGCCGGCGGTCTGCCCGGCGATGCCTCCGGCGCCTTAGCGGCGTAGGCCGGCTTTTTTTGGGGGGGGTCAGAGGGAGCGGAGGTAGGTGACGAGGGCGGCTCGTTCGGGGTCAGTGGTGGTTGGCGGCAGCTGATGCTTGCCGCGCGCGAAGACGGCCTCGAGGGTGGGCGCGCTGCCGTCGTGAAGGTAGGGAGGCGTGAGCCAGAGGGCTTTGAGCGTCGGCGTGTCGAAGGTGAGGCCGCGGCCGTGGCCGTTGCGTTCCAGGGCGGGATCGCCCGTGCCGACGTCGTGGTTGCGGCGGTCGGTAAAGTGGGGACCGGCATGACAGCTGGCGCAGGCCAGGCGCTCGAAGACCGTGCGACCGCGCGCGATTCCGTCGCTGTCGCCGCGATAGGGTGACAGGGGCGCGCGCAGGGTTCGCAAGAAGGCCGACAGCGCGTCCAGCTCGGCATCGACGCCGGCGAGCGGTGTGCCCAGGGTGTCGATCTGGG
>JANNNO010000052.1:0-9934 GCA_031398585.1 Myxococcales bacterium
CCGAGCCGAAGAAGTCGCCGGCCGCCCGCCGCCGCAAGCCCGCCGCTGGCAAAGAGAACGGCAAAGAGAACGGCAAAGAGAACGGCAAAGCGAACGGTAAGTAGAACGGCAAGTCAGCGCGAGTCGACGCGCGTGAGGCGCCAACCATCGTCCTTTCGCGCGGTCATCGCGGCCGCGTGTCTGGGCGTTGGCGTCGGCGCCTGCGCCCGGACTGTGGCGCCGAAACAGAGTGCAACGGCCGCGGGGGCTGACCAGGACACAGCCCCCCCGGCCGTCCGCGCTCCGCGCCCGCCCCAGCGCCCGCCGATCGTCTACACGCCCCAGCGGTCGGGGGCCAAGGTCTACCAGGGCGAGCCGCTGCGCGCGGGCCGCGACGACGACGATCTACCGGCGCTCGAAGCCGGCCTTTTGAAAGTGGTCCTGGCGGCGGCGAAGGACGCAGGCACCACGCCACCTGTGCCCGACGCCCGTCTGCACGCGGTGGCGGCGGATCTGGCGCGCAGCTCCCGGGGCATGCGGCCTCCGCCTTCCGACGTGGTCAGGTTCTTCGCGAATCACCACGGTGTGATCGAGCCCGACCCCGCCATCTACACGCTGGTCGGACCCGCACACATTCCCAGCGTCTACGAGCAGTACCGGCGGTCGTTGCCCCGGGTCTTCCGGCGCGGCGAGTTCAACCGGGTCGGCGTCGCTCTGCTTCGTCGTGGTGAAGAGATCACCGCCGTCATCACGCTCTGGGAGCAGCATCTCGAGTTGCGGCCGGTGCCGCGCCGGCTCCCGTCGGAGGGACGGGCGTCGCTGCTCTTCAAGTTGATCTCGGCTTTCGCGCAGCCGCAGCTGGTGATGACCTTGCCGGGCGGCCACGTCCGCGCCTTGCCCTACACTCTGACCGACGGCATCTTGCGCGCGGACTTCCGGTGCAATTCGGGCGACGGACGCTATCAGTTCGAGGTACTGGCCACCGGCAAGGCAGGACCGCTGGTGCTGGCGAACTTTCCCCTCTACTGCGGGGTTGCCGCCCCGACCGACATTTCGGCCTATGACGAAGACGACGCCGACGAGATCGATCCGGCGGACGCTGAGCAGGAGCTGCTGGCGTTGATGAATCAGGCGCGTATGGCCGCGGGGCTTGCCGCGCTGGTCTGGGACAATCGCCTCGCCGCCATCGCGCGCAGCCATAGCCGCGACATGCTCGCCAACGGCTTCATCGCGCACGTCTCGCCCACCACGGGTGATGCCGTGGCCCGCGTGGCCCGCGCCGGTCTCGCCTTTGGGCTCGTGCTCGAGAACGTCGGCCAAGAGGGAGGCGTTCAGCAGGCTCACCGGGGGTTCATGTCCAGCCCCGGACATCGGGCCAACGTGCTCTCCGCCAAAGTGAGCCACGTCGGCATCGGCGTGGTGGTCAAGCGCGGCGGCGGCGCCCCGCTGGTCGTCACCGAGCTGTTCGCTGCGCCCTGACCCGGCCTCTGTCGCGCGCTAGAGGGGACCGTGCAGAAAGAGGCCTGCGGGGCCTTCAGCGGACACGAAGGTCGTGTAGACGACAAAGCGCGCGCTCTCGCCGCCGACCAGCGCGGTGCTGAGCCCAGCCGAGGTCGACAGTAGACTCTTGCGCTCGAGCTCGACACCGCTTGCCGACAGCGGGGCGGTGAGCAGCGTCATGGTGCGCCCGCCTGGATCGATCATCTCGCCGAACAGCAACGATCGCGCCGTCGTGTCGTAATAAGCGAGTTTGCGTGAGAAACGAGTAACCCCCGCGCAGGTGCCGGGCGTGCCGAGGAAGCCGTCGGTGTTGGCGCCGGTGCCGCCCGGCGCGCCGCTGATGTCTTCGGCCCAGATCACGCGGTCCTGGCCGGGCAGAAATTTCACCCAGTAGGCGACCTGCCCGGGCGCCTGATTCAGGTTGCAGCGGCCGCTGCCATCGTTGCGAATCACAACGCTCACGGTTTCGCCCTGGGCATCGGAGTCGTGCAGGAACGAATGGCGCAGATCCGGCGAGACCAGCACTTCTTCTACGTTGCTGGCGATGTTGACCAGCTCGCTCGGGCGGGACAGATCCCGCATCAGGCGAAAGTTGGCCAGGCCGTCGGCGGCCGGCTGGTAGAGCCCCAGCGCGGCGGTCGGCTTGCCACTTTCGCCGTACATCTCGTAGCTCATGACCGATGTCGCCAGCGGCGTGACGTTGTTGCCGGCGGGGAAGTCCGCGGTGTGCAGGGTGCCCGAGGCCTGGCCGAACTCGTCCCGGACGATGTCGCGCATGAAGATGATCTTCTTGCCGTCGTGGGTGAGGCTCCACTGCGCCAGATTTCGCAAGATCTCGCGTGGCGCGGTGGTGCCGAGCTCGCGCGTCGGGATGATGCGCATGCCGAGCACGGGACGCGGTTTCGTGGCCCCAGGTGGCATCGTCTCGTCGACCTTGGTCGTGAAGGCGAAGTAGGCGCCATCGGCGGGGAACGCCGATCCCCAGACCAGGACCTCGCCATCGAAGGGCCGGATCCGTTCGATGAGCGGCAGCGCGCCGATCGGCGCTCCTTGCACCTGACCGCCGAGCAGATCGTATTCGAGAGGTCCCGAAGCTGCGCCCTGGTTGGAAAGGCAGATCACCACGGGCGCTACGTCATGTCCGAAGCAGAAGTAGCCGCGGGCGCCACTGACCACGCGGCCTTGCTTCATGCCCGGGCGCCACGCCTGGATCAGCCCTTCGAAAGGCTTGTCGCCATTGCCGGTCGCCGAGTCGGTATAAAAGACGAGGGTGTCGCCGAAGAAGCCGTGCACCGTCGGGTGCGACGGCGAAAAGACCGGATCGCCGGTCCAGAGGGTCGACGTCAGCAAGAGGCAGTGAGGGCTCGATCCATCGCAAGGCGCTTGCCCTCGCCGCGCGCGATCGAGGTTGACCACCCAGAGCTCGCCCGGGGCATCTTCGGTGGCCGCGCGCGCGAAGGCACACCAACGTTCGGTCGATCCCGTCTGCGACGAGCAGGTGGAAGGTCCGTTGCCGACCAAGGTGACAGGTCCCGTGGCGAGCGTGAAGGTGGTGGCCGGGCCCGCTTCGCCCGCGGCGCCGTCGATAGCATCGCCATCGGCATCGCCTGGCGCCAGGCCACTGCCGTCGGTCCTGCCGTCCGCGCTGGCATCGACGCCACTGGCGTCCCGCGCCGGGTCGTCACCGTCCCCGCAGCCGAAAGCCGCTAGGGCAAAGGTCGCGGACATGGCGGCCAGCATCGCGATGCTCGGCGGATGCGAAGGGGAGCCAGCTGCCCGGGGGCCGATTCCCTGCCACGCGCGTCTCTGGCTCGACACCGCCGCAGACTACGCCGGTCCCACCAGCACCACCACCGGGATCACGGGACCCGCGCGGGTGCTGACGATCATCGCCGGCGACGCGCTCGGGATCCCGCAGGGCGCCAAGCTAACCAGAGGTGCCGCCAGGAGCGCTTGTTCTTCTGGCGGCAACGAATCCAGCGCCACCAGCGGTCCTACCAGTGCTTCGTAGACGATCGTTGCGGGATCCTCGAGCCGCAGCACGCGTTGCACGTAGGGGCCGCCGGCGGCGGCGATGCGGCCGATTCGTTCGATGCCCGCTTCGTCGAGCGGGCTGTGCAGCACTTCGACCAGGACGGGTGCGCCCAGCCGATCATCGATTCGTGACCAGAGCTGGCCTGTCGCCGTCGCCCCGACCAGGGTCGCTGCCGGCAGCGGGGCGGGTGTGGCGTGGGCGCCTGGCGCAGCCGCTGGTTCGGGCTCCCGCGGGATCGCTCGCGCCACCGCCGGCTCGGCCAGCGCCGCGGGCCAGGCTCGGATGGCGGCGGCCATGTCATCGGCGGATGCGAAGCGGTCGGCGGGGGTCTTGGCCAACGCGCGCAACAGCACCTCGTCGTGCCGGGGATCGAGTTCCGGCGCCAACGTGCTCGGTCGGGGCGGCGGGGCGCCCAGGTGCTGCCCCGCAATGTCTCCGGCCACGAAGGGCAGTCGGCCGACCAGCGCTTCAAAGAGCGTGGCGCCGAGCGCGTAGAGGTCCGCCGCGGGGCCGATGCGGCCGCCGGCGATCTGCTCGGGTGACAGGTACCCGAGGGTGCCGATGAAGCCCGCCGTCTGCGTGCCCCCGAAGTCCGCCAGGTGAGCGGCGCCGAAGTCGGCCAGCTTGGCGTTGCCTGCGGCATCGAGAAAGACGTTGGGTGGTTTCACGTCCCTGTGCACGATGCCGGCCCGGTGAGCCGCCGCCAGCGCCGCCAGGAGATCGAGCGCGAGGCGTCTCACCAAAGCCGGGCGCAGCCGCCCCTGCCGCGCCAGCCGATCCGCGAGCGTGCCGCCGGGGACGTACTCCATGACCAGCAGTCCGGCGCGCTCGTCGACGTCGATCAGCCTGACGATGTTGGGGTGGCGCAGGCGGCTGGAAGCTTCGGCCTGCAACAGAAATTGCCGGAACGCCTGCTGCTCTTGCCCATGCCCCGAGACGCCGACGCCCATCACCTTGAGCACGACCGTCTCGCCCAGCAGGCGATCGCGCGCCCGGAAGACCCGGCCCAGGCGACCGCCGCCGATCAGCGCAAGGTCAGCGAAGCGGGGCAGGGCGGGCAGCGGTGACGATGCCGGTGCGGGCGTCGCGGGCGCTGACGAAGCGACGTTCGCCTGTCGCGCTCCTGACGCTCCTGACGCTTTTCCGGTTGCGGCGCCGATCTCACCCGCGACGCTGACCGGTGAGCTCGGGCGCTGTCGCAGCTCCTCTCTCACGGCCGCCGCCGCGTGAGGCAGATCGAGCGACGCCAGCTGCGTCTCGAGGTGAGCCAGCGCGATCGTGCGCAGGGGCGGGTGCCGCGCCGCGATCTGCAGCGCGCGGGCGCCATCGCGAAAACGCCCCAGCCTTCCGCAGAGAATCCCGAGCTCGAGTCGCGCCTCGGCCTCCTCGGCAATTTCGCCCCTGAAGGGCCGCCGCGCCCGCCACCTCCTCGAGCAGACGACCGGCATCGGCGAACGCGCCCGCGGCGATGCGAGCGCGGGCCGCCTCGACGAAAGCGCCGCCGGCGTGAAACAGCTCGGCCGCCCGCGTAGGGGCGCCCGCCCGCAGCGCCAGGGCGGCGGCATCGAGCACCAGCCCCCGCCTGGCAAGCACATCGGCCACCGCCAGCAGCCGTGTGGAATCCGACGCAGGCCCATCGAGCAGCTGCGAGACCACTTCGCGGGCCCGAGCGGGCGCTCCTGCGTCGAGGCAGAGACGCACGGCGAGCGGGTAGTCACCCAGCTCGAGCGCCCACGGGATGGCGTCAGCGAAGCGCCAGATCCGTTCGCACAGGGCGATGGCACGGCGGAGATCACCGGCAGCCGCCGCTCGCTTGGCCGCGCCCTGATAGTCCCCGGCCGCTACCAGACGCGCGATCTCGGCGGCAGCCCCGGCCGAAACCTCGGCGGGGATCGCTGGTCGTTCGCCGTTCCCCCCGCTCGGCATCTGCCCCCCATGTTACCCAATCGCGGCCGCGGCTTCCGCTACGCCGCCTGCCGCATTCGTGATAGAGCCCTCGCCAGCATGACCAATCCCGTGCCTAGCCCCTCGTCACCCAGCCCGTTGCTCGTCGTCGGCTCGGTCGCTCTCGACACGGTCGCCACGACGACCGCCGAGCGGATCGAAGTCCTCGGTGGCGCTGCCTCGTACGCATCGGTCGCCGCGTCGTTCCTGACGCCCGTGCGGCTGACCGGCGTGGTCGGCACCGATTTTCCCGAGGAGCACGTCGAGCTGCTCAAGAAGCACAAGGTCGACCTCGCGGGCCTCGAGCGCGCCGCCGGCCGCACCTTCCGCTGGGCAGGCCGCTACTCGTCGGACTTCAATGTCCGCACGACGCTCGATACCCAGCTCAACGTCTTCGAGACCTTCCGCCCGAAGCTGGCCCCATCGCACGTCGACTCGCCCTTCGTCTTTCTCGCCAACATCGATCCCGAGTTGCAGCTCTCGGTGCTCGACCAGGTCAGCAAGCCGCGCTTCGTCGCCTGCGACACCATGAACTTCTGGATCGAGGGCAAACGCGAGGCGCTGCTCCGCCTGTGCAAACGGGTCGATATGTTGCTCCTCAACGACGAGGAGGCGCGACTGCTGTCAGGCCTTTCGAACCTGACCGCCGCCGCGCGGGCGATCCGGGCGCTCGGGCCCCGCGCCATCGTCGTCAAGCGCGGCGATGCTGGCGCCCTGCTCTTCCACGAGGGGGGCGTCTTCGCTGCGCCCGCCTTCCCGATCGAAACCGTCGTCGATCCGACGGGCGCTGGTGACTCCTTCGCGGGCGGCTTCATGGGCTGGCTCGCGCATGGTGGAACCACCACGCCCGCGGACATCCGCGCCGCCATGATCCTCGGATCGGTGCTCGCCTCGTTCTGCGTGGAAGACTTCAGCCTGGATCGTTTCCGAAGCCTCGATCTCAGCGCCATCCGCGAGCGCTTTGCCGCTTTCGTCGATCTCGTCCACTTCGAGAAGATCCGCTTCTGACCGGGGCGCCGCGCCCTTGCGGCTGCGTCGTCCTCGCACCGCCGCGGGTGCCACCAGGTGCAGGACGGCGTCCTGGCCGAGGCGACGCCCCGCTAGCACCGCGCCTGCCGCCTCGAGCACGGGGGTCGGCAGGCATGCTCGCTCGGCAATCATGAGCGCCGTTTTGACGGTCTGCTCGATCTCGAGTCCGGCGCTGTTGCCGCCCTTCGCCAGGTCCGCGAGGGTCATGCCGCGGCCGAGTAAATAGCCGACCTGCCAGTCGCGTGCGCGCGGGCTGGAACAGGCGAGCGCGAGATCAGCGAGCCCGGCCGGCCCCGCCACGGTCTCGAGACGAGGCGACGGCCCCTCGCTCGGCCAGACATCAGCCAAGGCCATCAGCTCGACGTAGCCGCGCGCCAGGAGCACGGCGCGCGCCGGCTCGCCAAATCCGAGCGCCTCGGCGAGGCCCGCTGAAACCGCCACCGCACTCTTGTACGCCGCTGCCAGCTCGACGCCCGTCACGTCGTCGGTGAGCGCAATCGGCAGGGTGGGGCGCGCCAGCGCGGTCGCGAACAGGGTGAGCGCCCGGCTGCGTGAGTGTCCCGCCAGCACGGCCATGCTGGGCTTTCCACGCCCAAGGTCGTTGGCAAGCAGCGGTCCGCCCAAGGTCACCAGCGCTTCGGAGGCGATCTGAGGCAGTCGGGCGGAGATCGCGGAGAGGGGGGTGACAGGACCCGAGCTCTGCAGGCCGCGGCTGGCGCAGAGGATGGGCAAGCCCTCTGGCAGCCCCAGCCTGACCTCTTCGACAACGGCCGCGAGCGCGGGACCAGGCACGGCGATGACGAGCGCATCGGCACCACGTAGAGCCACGTCGAGGCTTCCCGTGGCGGTCACACCTGAGGGCAGACGGAGCCCGGGGAACCGGCGTTGGTTCTCACGCCGTCGTTTGATCTCCGTCGCGAGGGCCGGCGTGCGGCTATGGATTACCGCAGTGTGCCCGTTGCGCGCGAAAGTGATCGCGAGGCTGGTGGCAAACGCTCCGGCGCCGAGAATGGCAATTTGCATGGCGCTCTGGGCCGCGCGCCATCGCAACCATCGTGCCGCCCTACAGAGCCGCGGATTTGCTCACATCCAGCATCCAGGTTGCACAAGCTGCCCAGGTTCGGTCCGCGCGAGTTGCGCAACCGGTCCGCACAACTGGGGCGAAACCGTCCTGGCAACGGCACAAGGCAGAAAGCCAGAGCTTCAGTTGAGAGCGCTCGGCTTGGGGGTGCCCCAGATGGCGTCCCAGCCGTTCCGGTAGTCTTCGGTGGCGATCTGCGCGGGTCCCGCGCTGGTGCCCCGACGCTCTTGCGCGCGCGGGTCGGCCAGCTCGGTTTTCACGTTGTAGAGGAAGGGCGCATCTTCGCGGGCCTGCAGGCTGATGATCTCGCCATCGATGGGACGGCCCTCTTTGAGCGGCCGCATAGTCCCCATCTCGACCCCTTGTTCGGGCCGGTGCCGCAGCACCCGGTAGCCTTCGGCGTCCTCGGTGCGACCGACGACGAGCGCCACGTCTTGCGAGGCGCCGTCAGAATCGGGGGCGCTTCGTTTCCCCATAGTAGGGAACCATACGATACCGGACCCCGACGGTCACGCCCCGCGAGGGCATGAGCTCACGGCCGCTTCTTCACGCCCCGGCGACGCGGCGTTTTGGCCGGCACGCGCGCGGGAGCCTCTCCGAGCTTCGCTTTGCCGCGGGGCACGGCCGTAGGCTTCACCTTGACCGTGCGGTCGGCCGCCGAGCCGGGCTTGCCCCCCGCCTTGCGATCGGCCTGGTGGGAGCCGCCGAAAATGGTGCGCCCTGCGCGTGCACGGGCTGTCGCCGTCGCCGTGCTGACGTGGCCGTTGAAGGTGATCTTGCTGCCGCGGCTGCCCGACGCGCTTTTGCTCGTGGCTGACTTGGAGGCAGCCGCGCGGGCGGCAGCGGACGGACGCGTGGGCCGCGCCACGACCTTGGCCTTGGCCTTCGTGGCGGTGGCGCCTTTGCGGGTCTCGGTCTTGCGCGTTCGGGCGCCTTCGATCTTGCGACCCGTGGACCTGGTGGCGGCACGGCCGGTGCGTGCGGCGCGGTTCGGCTTGTTCATCGTGAGTGTTGGCCCGGTCGTCGTCTTGGTAGCGCGCTTGGCCGCGCTGGTGGGCGCGGACTTCTTGCCAGACGCCGCGGGCTTCTTCGCGTCAGCAGGGGTGTCCGCTTTGCCAAGAGCGCGCGTGTCGGCGGCATGTACGCCATTGGAGACTCGCCCGGTGAAGTACCGCTTGAGCGGCTCGAGGTAGCGGCGCAGCCAAGCCTCGCGGTAGCGATCGCTCTGACCGGTCGGGATCTCGCTGTGCAGGATGGTCAGCAGGGTGCCGCCGACCGTCTCTTCCAGGGTGACCTCGACGATGGAATCGGCGCTGGTGCGCGGAAAGTCGGTGGCGCGCCAGCTCTGCACGATCCGGCGCGCCGGATCGAGAGCCAGGATGATGCCCACGGCATAACCTTCGAGCACGCTGTGCCGCCCGCCGACCTCGGGCACGATCTCGGCGTCGCTGCCGGTAAAGGCGCTGTGCTGTCCGCTGTCCAACCAGGCGCCAAAGACGCGTTCGCGCGTGGCTGGAATCACGTCCGATACGAGCACCGCTTCGGTCGACGGCTCGTCGTTCTCACCCGACATTCTTTTCATGATGGCTTGGCTCTGAGGATTTGCGTTGGCTGGGCGAGGGGGGATGCAGGCGCGTGCATCGTCTCAGCCCGGCTCGTTGACCACCAGCTCGATCGTCGCGCGATCGCTCACGGGCTGACCGGCGGCGGGGATCTGCTCGAGAATCACGTACTCGCCGCAGCAGGGATCGTAGCGAATGCGCGTCTTGACCTGAAAGCCCGCCTCCTCCAGCAGCTTTTTTGCCTTGGGCAGTCTCATGCCGACGACGTTGAGCAGCTTGCCGGCGCCGCCGGCCACGACCAGCGAGAGGGTCGATCCCTGCGGCACCGAGCTGCCCGCAGGCGGATCCGAGCCCGCCACCAGCCCGGCGGCCACCGCATCCGAGGGGCCTGCCTTCTGTGGCCCGAGTTTGAAACCTTGCGCCGCCAGCAGCGCGATGGCGTCTTCCACCTTCTGCCCGGCCACCGGGGGCACGATCACGTTGGCCACGGCGCGCGAGATCACCAGCGTCACGGTGGTCCCGGGCTGCGTCTCGGATCCGCCGAGGGGATTTTGCGTCAGGACCGAACCACCTGGGCGCGAGGGATCGTCGCGCTCCTCGCCGATCGAGATGAGCAGGCCGCGGCCCTTGAGCAGCTCACGCGCCTGCTCGAGTTTCAAGCCGAGCACCGAAGGCACTTGAACCGCGCCGTTCGAACCGGTGGCGGTTGCAGCCGCCGCCGGCGTGCGGGCGCGCGGTGGGGGGGTCACCCCGGCGGGCTCGAGCACGCGCCGGCCGCAGAATACCCCCATGGTGGTGTTCACC
>JANNNO010000062.1:0-7645 GCA_031398585.1 Myxococcales bacterium
GCCGCCCTGGCGCAGATCGAACTTACCCGCAACGAAGCGGCCACCCCGCGCGATCACGATGTCGCCCAGCCAGGCCGCCAACGCCGATTTGCCATTGCCGGCGGGTCCTGAGATCCCGACCATCTCGTTGCCACCGGCCGAGACCCTCTCCCAGACCGCTTGCAATGTCGCCTGCTCCGCCGAGCGACCCCAGAGGCGTTCGGGCAGGGGCAGCTCGCGCTCGAGGTCCGCAAGGCCGATGGGAAATCGCGAAATTTCCGCCGTGGCGGCGAGGCGGCGCGTGGCCTCACGGAGATCGACAAGTAAGGCGTCCGTGGATTGATAGCGGTGCTCGGGCGCCTTCTCCAGCAGCCGCAGGATCACGTCCGAAAGCACACTCGGCAACGCGCGATTGTGCTCGTCAGGCGGCACCGGCTTGCGCGCCAGGATCGCGTGAACCAACTCGACCGGATCCGTGGCGAGGAACGGCGGCGCGCCCGTCGCCATCTCGTAGAACGTCGCGCCCAGCGAATAGAGGTCCGCGCGTTTGTCGACGAGTCGGTTGATTCGGCCGGTCTCCTCGGGCGCCAGATACGGCACGATCCCCGCCGGCCGCGCCGGAACCCCCCC
The DNA here is from genome assembly GCA_031398585.1 of Myxococcales bacterium. Taxonomy (GTDB): domain Bacteria; phylum Myxococcota_A; class Polyangia; order Fen-1088; family Fen-1088; genus JANNNO01. The sequence continues at coordinate 610 of JANNNO010000062.1, forward strand.
GCGCCGCTGCAGTCCCGTTGCCTTGGTGGCAACGGCCGTCTGCAGCAGCTCGACCCGATCGTCATCATCGAGAATGACGTTGGCCGGGACAACGTCGCGGTGAAGAACGTGGAGGCGATGGACCTCGCCGAGCGCCTCGGTCAAGCGGGTAGCGATGATCAGAAAATCGGGTAATGCCAGCGCTCGTCGATCCAAACGCTCGTGAAGGTTGCGACGAGCCCCGGACGGCGAGGTGCCATCGGCTCTTCGATCTTCGTCCACCCCCCGTTCGGCCGACATGGCGCCTCGATGCGAGAGCCTAAACCTCCGGCGGGGGGAGCGCCATCCCTGGAACCAGCCGGTCGGTTCGACCCCGCCCGGCGGTCGGGCTGCGAGGCCTGTGTGGCCAGGGTGCTTTGTCGCCGTCCCGGGCGCGTGCGAGGATGGCCACGATGTTTTTGGGGTTGCCGCCGCGTCTGCCGCCCGTCCTGGTATGGCCCCCGGCCCCTCCCGTTCACCGAAATCGTTGTTTTCGGCAACCGAGATCTTGGCTCCCGGGCGCGGGCCTTGCCGTTGCTCTCGCCCTCGTCGCCTGCCGCCCGCCGGCGCCACCCGCCCCTCTGGCACTTCCGCCCCCACGCGCGTGCTTCATCTTGCACGAGATCGGCGTGGGCACGGTTCGCCGCGCCCCGGACGAGGCCTGCGCCACGCGGGTCACGCCGGCCTCGACCTTCAAAATCGCCCACGCGCTGACCGGACTCGACGCTGGCCTATTGGGTGGACCCGACCACCCCATGAAACACGACGGGCGTCGCCACGCCCTCTCCGCCTGGAATGGCGACCAGACGCTGACGACAGCGATGAAACATTCCGTGCTCTGGTACTTCGAAGCGCTGGCCCGAGCACTCGGCCCTGAACGAGAAAGGGCCTACGCCGCTCGCCTTGGCTACGGCAACGCCGACACCTCGGGCAGACTGACGTCCTTCTGGATTGGGGGCAGGCTCGCCATCTCTCCCGACGAACAGGAGGCCTTCCTGGTGCGGCTTTATACCGACGCACTCCCGGTCAGCCGCGCCGCCCAGGCCATCGTGCGCGAGACGCTGATCCAACCCCCAGGCGAGGTCTGGAGCGGCCTTGGCGCCCATCCCTTCGTGCCGCCCTGGCCGCCCGGGACCGTGCTCGCCGCCAAGACCGGGCGGTACGGCAGCGACGACGGAAAGGCTGACGTGCGATGGCTGGTGGGCCACGTCGATCGCGGCCGGCGCCGCTTCGTCTTCGTCAGCTGTGTCGCGGGAGCGAAGCTGCCTCACGACGCAGCCATCACGCTGGCCGCATCGTCCCTGCGCGCCGCCGGTGTTCTCTAGCTCGCGCGACTCGATCGCGGCCGCGGTTGCCACGGCGTCCTATATTCCGGCGATGCCATCCCTATCCATCGCCGTTGCCGCCACATGTTTGCTGGCCGCAACCGCCGCACCCGTGAAGAAGGAGCGTCCCATGTCCCTGCACGATCTCTCGGCCGAGACCATCGACCTCACCCCGCAGAAGCTATCGACGTACAAAGGCCGCGTTCTGCTCGTCGTCAACACCGCCTCCGAATGCGGCAACACCCCCCAATACGCCGGGCTCGAGAAGCTCCATCAAGAGTGGAAGAACCGAGGCTTTGCCGTGCTGGGCTTTCCCTCCAACGACTTCGGCGGGCAAGAGCCGGGCAGCGAGTCCGAGATCAAGCAGTTCTGCAGCGCCAACTACAAGATCAGCTTCCCGCTGTACGCCAAGGTGAAGGTCAAGGGCGACGCCAAAGCCCCGGTCTATCAGTTCCTCACGGCCAAACATGGCGAGCCGAAATGGAACTTCCACAAATACCTGGTCGGCAAAGACGGTCAGGTCATCAAGGCATTCCCCGCCAAGATGCAGCCCGATGACAAGGAGATCCGCACCGCCATTGAAGCCGCGCTCGCCCTGTGAACCCTTGGCACAGGCAGGCGCGGTCACCGTGAAGGAAGGGCCCGCTCAGGCCGCTAGGCGCGCCTGCCGCCAACACTCGAATCGCCAGACCAGCTCGAGGAAGGTGGGCGGGCGATCGCCCTCGGGGAGCTGACGTATGAACGCCTGCAACCCGGGCCATTCCTCTTCGGCGTGGGGCAGATCGACCTCGGTGATGAGGCCTTTCAAGGCGAAGCCGACGACGGGCGTTTTGCGGGGAGCGTTCATGGCGGACCTCGGGGGGGGATGATGGGCGGGCGGGTCTGACTCCTCGAGCCGACGCGGTAGGCGCCGCTCTCGTGTCGGGTCGTTGCGATCCGGTCTTTGCAATCGGCGCTCCAGCGCCGCTTAGCTAGTGAGACGCTCGTCGCCGGCTTTGTTCCGCAGCGAGAGGGCGCCATTCGTGCGGTTTGCCACACGACGCCGACGCGAACATTGCGTCCCACTGTGGGGCGTTCCTGCCGGGTGCTGGCGAATTCCCCCCACCGCTGCCCACCACTGACACGCGATGGCCTTCGTGCGATCCCGCGGCGAGGGAGAGGGCGCGTCAGGGTCGCAGCGGCCCGAGGTCGAGCCGAGGAACCGGCTGCCGTCGATCGGTCAACCATGCATAGGCAAAGAACGAGGCGAGCACCCGCTTGGTGTAGTTGCGAGTCTCGTCGTAGGGAATCGTCTCCAAGAACTGATCGAGCGGCAGCTGCCCCCGTTCGCCCAGCCACCGATCGACGGGCGTGATGCCGCCGTTGTAGCTGGCGATCACCAGCGGCACGGTCCCGCGGTAGCGTTTCAACAGCCAGGCCAGCTGCCGCGAGCCGGCCTTGAGGTTGGTCGCGGGATCCCAGAGCGCTTCCCGCGTGACTGGCCGCCCCAGCCGATCCCCCGCGGTGTCGGTCTTGAGCATCGTGAGTCCATGGCAGTTGGCGGTCGACACCGCGCGCGGGTTGAAAGCGCTCTCCTCACGCATGAGCGCAAACTGCAGCGCCGCCGACACGTCGTTGGCCTTGCACTCGGCCAGAACGAGATCGCCGAAGGCCGCTGGGTAGGCCACCAGCCAGCGCGACGCCGCCGCGCCTTTGGGCCAGCTGCGCCGAAACGAGACCAACTTGTCCTGCATCAGCGCATGCGCCGGGTTCCAGAGCCCCGCCTGGTCGAGCAGAAAGGCACTGACCCAGGTCAGCTCCTCGATCATGGCCTCGGTCGCAGCGCCCGGCGTCTCTTCGCCGAGCTCACGCGCGACGCGCGCCAGCTCGCGGTGGGCATCGGCTCCCAGGCCGAGCCGCGCCAGCTCGATCGCCCGTTGCACGCCGGGCCGGCGCAGCAGCCGCGCATGCTCGAGCGGCCCGAGGCGGGGGAGCATTGGCAGATCGCTGCGGAGCTCGCGCAACAAACGCTGCACGGTCCGCGGCGCCACGCCCCGCAGACGTTCCCAGGCCAGCAGCGCATAGACGGACAACGGGTAGCGACGGATCGCCTTTTCGTACCAGGCGACCGCGTTCAGGCGATCTCGTTCGAGCTCGTAGGTGCGGCCCTGCCAGTACTCGGCGCGCCCCTCGGCGTACCAGACCTTGGCCAGCGGCACGAGTCGCAAATTCTGGTCGAGCAGGCTTCGCACCTGGGCCCAGCGGCCGTCCGAAAAAGCGCGCAGGGCGCGACGCCAGATCGCCTCGCCGACCATGTCGCCGGTGGGGTAGCGCCCCGGCAGACTCGCGAGCAGAGCGTCGGCCTCGTCCAGGGCCCCCGCTTCGGTAGCGGCCTCTGCCGCGCGCAACCGAGCATCGTCGGCAAGCCTGTGCTGCGGGTGCTTCTCTTCGAGGGCGACGAAGACAGCGCGGGCGGCGTCGTGCTCACCGGTGTTGATGAGGCACCGGCCGCGCTGATAGCGCGAGCGCGCCTCGAAGTCGTCGTCGAAGGCGGCCCGACAGAGCGCTTCGGCCTTCTCGAATTCAGGTGCGGCGCGACCGCGCTGGCGAGCCTTCATCACCGACTGCGCGAGATGAAACTGGGCCTGACACGCCACCGCGGGCGACACCGCCTTGCTTTGCAAGACCTCGGCGAACACCGCCTCGGCCGCTTCGTTCTGATTGGCCTGGAACAGCGCCATGCCCCGCGACTGCAACTCCTCGGCTGTCTTGACCAGCAGCGCCGCAGGGACGCGCCCGCCCAGCTCGCGCAGACGGGTCTCGGCCCGCCCCCGCCAGCTCTCCGTCGGCGCTTCGCTCGCCACGCGCCGATAGAGCGGCGCGGCCTCCTCGACTCTGCCGAGCTCGGAGAGCGCGACAGCTCGTGCAAACGCCGCTTCGTGTTGCCGCGGTCCCGAGGGGAAATCAGCGAGGAATCGCCGCGCCTCCTCCTCCGTCTCACGCCACAGTCGCCGCGCGCCCAGCAGATCGATCGTGATCAGCGATGCTTCGGCACCGAGCACTCCGTCGCGCGGCACGAGCCGGCTCGACGCCAGCGCCGCTTCGCTCTGGCCGGCCCGCAGCTGACAACGCGCCCGTTGGTAGTGCACGTAGGGCCCGAGGACATCGTCGTCGGACAACGCCTCCATGACAGCGGCTGCCTCCGCCCAGCGCCCGGCCTGCGCCAGGGCCAGGCCGTGCAGATAACCCGCGCGGCGGCCCGCCTCGGTCTGCCGCAGCTGGCGGCCGGCGGGTGTGCGCCATGCTGCCGCGAAGGCCTCCGCCGCTGCCATGGCGTCCCCCTGCCGGTAAAGGGCGGCGGCCGTCCGGAAGGGGCCGCTGAGGAAATAGGGTTCGCCCACCAGCGGTGCCGCATCCAGGCCGCCCGTCATGACTGTCAGCCAGAGAGCCAGCAGCGCTCCGACCAGCCGAGATCCGCACCCGCCTTTTGGGATTCGCCGCAGGTTCATGCGTCAGCCGACTTTACCGGCGTCGGGCGACCTTGCAACTAAAAGCTTCGTTGAACGATCACGTGCCAGACTCGATTTTTTCCAACACCGCCTCCTCGGCGCGCATGAGTCGGCATGGACAGAGGCGCCTCCCCCACCCTCGACTTCTCCGAGATTCTCGCCCAAGCAGGCTGGCTGCGTCGGATCGCGCGCGGGCTCTGCGCGGATGCCGATCTGGCCGATGACGCCGTTCAAGAGACGCTGATCACGGGCCATCAGCGCCCGCCGACCCATCACGAGGCGCGCGGCTGGCTGGGCACGGTCCTGCGCAATCGCTTGCGACAGGAGGCCAGGCGCGACGCCGCCCACCGCCGAGCCGCTCTCGCCGCGCAGCAAGAACCTGGCGAAGGTGCGCGCAGCCCCGAACAGATCGCGACGCTCGTGAGCCTGCAACGACGGCTGGCACAGCTGCTCGAGGAGCTCCCTGAGGATCAGCGTCAGGTGATCGTCCTGCGCTACATCGAGGACCTCGATTCGGTGACCATCGGCAAGCGCCTCTCTCTGCCCGCGGGGACCGTGCGTTGGCGGCTCAAAACCGCGCTCGACGAGCTCCGTCGCCGCCTCGACGAAGACGACGCCCGCACACCGAATCGGCCCGCCTGGCGCCGGGTCCTGCTGCCGCTCATGCCGGCAGCCGTAGAGGTGCCGCGCCCCGGGCTCGAGGGCACGTCCGTCCTGAGCTTGGGCAAAGTCGCCGTCGTCACCCTCGCAGGGACGGTTGCCTTGGGGCTCGCGCTGGCGCTGACCGACGGTGCCGGTGCCTGGACCAGCGAAGACAGCCGACGGACGCCCGATGCAAGGGTCGCCGCCGCTCGGTCGACTGAGGCGGCGTCCGCGGCGATCGCAGGCCGAGGCCCCGCATCGCCCTCGCCCCTGCCCGTCTTCGCGGCGCCCCCGACCGAGCAACCTCCCGCCCCGGAAAGGTCGGCACCTTTTTCCATGCTTCGCTGGCAGGGCGATCGGCCCGAGGTTCGCCTCGGAGACGGGGACGGCCCGCTTTTGACCCTCACCTCCATCGACGGGCGTGCGACCGCCGAGATCGTCGCCTTCGCGCAGCGGGAATATCGCTCGCGCTGGCAAAAACGCATCGCCGAAGATCTGCCGGAGGTGATGGCGGCCTTGGGACGACCGATCTCGGCCCAGGTTCGGCTCGGACTTGTCGATCCCAACGGGGTGGCGAGCGAGGTCACGGCCGCCATGACCGTCGAGAACAGGCGCAAGCTCTGGCAGGCGAGCCTCAAACCGAAAGATCTCATCGACAGGTTCGCCCGTGTTGCCCCTTGGAGTGACGTGCGTTTCGTTGTTGTCGGCAACGAAGGCAACGAGGTCATCGAAGTGCAGATCGACCGGCGCTGGCACCAGCTGCTCGGCGCTGGCGGCGTCCCCATCGGTCAACTGGTGGCAAAGGCCAAGGAACGCTGGCCCAACGAGGAGCTCTGGAAGGAGCGCATCGCCGTCGATCTCAGCGAGGTTGTCGCTCTGGTGACCGGCAGTTCACCGGGCCTCTCGATCGCGCTGGATCTCATACAGCTCGACACCGGCCGGCCGCTTCACCTGGAGGCAGCCCCCATGACCGAGAACAACCGAATCGCGACCAAGCGCCGATTTCCCTGATCCGCCCCAGCGACGAAGATGCAACATCCCTCGGGGCTTTGCGATGGGCCCGACGGCGTCTATCGTGCCGGCTCATGATCGGAAAGCCCTCCCGTACCGCTTCCCCCACGCGGCGCCTCATCACGAGCGCGGCGCTGCTGGCGGCCGCTCTCGTCTTCGCAGCCTGCAACACCTGCAACTTCAAAGGGCAGCGCTGCCAGAGCAACGCGATCGAGGAGTGCGGCGGCACGGATCAGCAGATCGGCCGCCGCATCCAGAGCCGCCCGTGTACGGGCCGCAACCCCAGCTGCGTCGAGCACGACGGCAAGGCGGTCTGCGCGACGTCACCGCAAAGAGGTTGTGCCGAAGGCTCCAAACGCTGCGAAGGCGATACGCTCATCGAATGCGTTGCCCCCTGGGTCGAGGTCGCGACAGTCTGCAGTGAGGTCACCGTCGCGGTGCCGGGCCGCGGGGTCGTAGCGGGTGAGTTCCGCTGTACGACCCCGTTTTGCGCCGCCGAAAGCCGCCGCCCCAGAGGGCGGCGCGGCCGACAGAGCCCTTCAACGGAGCGCC
>JANNNO010000069.1:0-21162 GCA_031398585.1 Myxococcales bacterium
GGCGCTCCGGTCGGACGGAGGGCAAAGGCGGTCGCCGCCCATTCCAGGCTGGCGGGCCCGCTTTCGGTCCACGTCGCGGTTGCTTCGGCGCCCCCTACCTGCTGGCTACCGGCCGACGACAACGATCCCGTCGACCAGTGCCAACGCGCGGTCTGGCCGCCACCCGCCATGGCCAGCACACTGTTGCTGGCGACACCGCAGACGCCGTCGAGCACGACCTCGCCCGGGGCGCTCGGCGTGCTTACCCGGCTGGGGCCCGCCATGCCTGCGGTCGCGACCAGCGCCCGCAGGGGCCATCGCGGCTCGACGCCCCGATACGAGATCGCCGTCGTGCCCGAGAGCACACGAGCCGAAAACGCGAGCCTCACGGCCGCGGTGCCAACGGGCGGCCCGGAAAGGCCCCACCATTCCAGGCGGCAGCCTTGTGAGGGCGAAGCCGTCGCCCCGATGAAACCCAGCGACTGCCCAGCGTAGTCCACGCTGATCACGCGCGCGCCAGCACCGGCGATTGTCACGGTCACCAGCAGATAGCGATCGTCACCCGGCGCAACGGTGACGACGAAGTCGCCCAGCTGGTCGCCGAAGCCCCCGCCGTTCGTGTCGCGATCGTGCTCGATTGCGGCCCCCGCCGGCGCGGCGCCGAGGGAAAGGGAGAGCGTCAGGCAGAGCGCGCCGAACATCGTCGCCAAGCCGCGCAGCTGCGTCGACGGGGCGAGACTCTCTGGTGAGCCCGTGGGTTCGATCATGGAATCTCCCGCTGCAGATCGACGTTGTAGATGCGCTGCTCTCCGCTTCGCGCTTCCACCGTCTTGCGCTGGCCGAGGTGTTGCGGGGCCTCGATGAGCAGCGTGTATTCGCCGGGAGGCAACGTCAGCAAAAAGGCTCCGCCGGCGTCGGTGGTTACGACCAGGTCCAGCTCGGGAACCGAGATCCGCGCAGCCATCGGCTCTCCGGCCTCGCCGCGCACGAGACCCCGCACCGACGAAGGCGGGGGAATTGCTGACGGCGCGACGTCAGCGGCCGCAGGTGATCGGACGCGCGAGTACCAGGCGATGCGGAGCCCGAGTACGAGCCGCGCTGCCGACGCTGTGACTTGGAGCTCCTGCGGCGCGGAGGTGCCGACGTCAGCGGTGCGATGAAAGGTCGTACGGGCGACGGCGCCCTCGAGCAGAGCGCTGACGGCCGCCGGGCCCCAACGCCAGCCGCCCGCTTCGATGGATGCGCGCGCCTGGCCCCGCCAGAGAGAGAGGCCCGCGCCGTCGATCGCGGCACCGAAGCCGACCGGCATGAGCTCGGCGGCCGCTGCGATCGCGAAACGTCGGGCGCCGAGCCGTCCACCCAGCCCCAGGTAGGGGCCGTGCGCGCGCACGGATCGCGTTGCGACAGCGCCGAGGCCCGCTGACGAAAGCTCGATCGCGGGAACGCCGAGCATCAGCCCTTGGTACCCGCCTTCGGCGTTCGCCGACCAGCGACCGCGTGTCGCCCGCGCGGCGAAGGCTGCCTGCGCCTGTCCGCCGCTCACGACGACCACCGGCGCTTTGCCGGGCGTGGTGGCGAGCCCGCGCGCGCTCTGCGGCCGCAGCGCCAAATCGTGACGTTCGCCTTCGACCGACAGAGCGAAGCCGAGATCGAAAGCGCCAGGGCCGATCCAGAACCGGCGCAGCCCCAGCGTGAGATCGCCCAGCGCGAAGCCTCGCGCCGCTGCGGGTGCCACGCTGGTTCCCGGCCCGCCGGTGACTGACTGCTGCCAACGAGTTGTCCCCACGCCGAGCGCCAGGTCGAGCCAGACACGATCTCCGACGCCGTCGTCGCCGCTCTCGGCACGCACCTCGGACCGACCAGCGCCGACGACGAGGCCAATGGCCACGCATGTGGCGACACAGAGAGCGAAGATCCGGCGCGGCATGCGGCGGGGCAAGCCCGATTATGCACGGCGGGTGGGCGCAAGGGCAGTGACATGACTGCGACCACCCGATGAGCGCGAACGTTTGGCACGACAACGGTTGCACGCCAGGGCCCCCGCTTTGTTCCCCGCCACGCGATCGCCCATGAGGGGGGCCGGGAACAAATCGACCTCATTGGCGTGACACCCGCGGGAACCAGCGTAACCACCAGGGGTCGTCGCGCGCCCCGCGCCCAAGGAGAGTCGAATGCATTCACGACATGGCCTGCAGCATCCCGGCGCGCTCGTGCTGGCTCTGACGGTGATTCTCGCCTCGTGCGGCGGGGCAAGCGTGAGCGGCGGTGGTCCCGCCTCCGAGGTGATCCCGGGCGGCCAAGGTGGACGGGCTGGACAGCCTGGTCAGGCCGGCATCGGTGGCGCGGGCGGCAAGACCGACGCGGGTCCGGCGGCCGGCTCCAACGGCCGGGATGCCGGCAGGGATGCAGCGGTGAATGCCGGCGGCCGAGGCGGCAATGGCGGTCCGGCCGGCGGAAATGGTGGCGGCGCCGGTGGGCGCGGCGGCGGCGCGGGAGGACGTGGTGGCGATGGCGCCGCTCCAACTCCGCCAGTCGATGCCGCAACCGCGATTCCCGGCGAGGAGATCCATGCGATGCCGGCGCTGCCGCCGCGTCGAAGCGGCAACGTCGTGTTTCACAGCACGAACGTGAGCATGTGGGAGATCCACGATATGGCCGTGTACACCCAGTACAAAGCCAACTTCGACGAGATCATCGCCATCCTCGAGCGCGGGTACTTCGGCATCGCCAAACGCCTCGGCACCGGCCACAAGCTCCCCTTGCGCGTGATCATCGAAGCGGGCGGCTGCTGCGGTGGATGGGCCGGCGGCGGCGACGTCGGCTACGCCGATGGCGACTTCAAATCCGATGGCGCCATGAACTGGGTGAGAGGCGTGGTGATCGGCGAAGTGGTCAACGGCGTCACCGGCGCCGTCAGCGCAGAGTGGCCGCGCGACTGGTGGGCCGATACCGCCTGGTACTTCCCTGGCTTCGTCACCGTCGATGTCATGAAGGACGTCGTTCCGTCGCACGCGACGAAATGGGAGAGCGAGGAGAAGTACCCGACCTACCCCGTCTACGTGCTCTACAAGGCCCTGCTCGCGGAACAGGGCTGGACCGTCTACCAGAAGCTCTTCGCCCTCGTGAAGACCGACAAGATCGACTGGTCGAAGATCGGAGCCAATCCCTCGGCGATCAAGACCAACTACGTGGTCGCTTATCTCTCGCTGGCCGCGGGCATGAACCTCGGCACACGTTTTCAGGGCGCGCGCGTGGCTACGGATCCCGCGATCGTTCAGGCGATCATGGACACACGAGCCAAGCTGGCGGCCGGTGGCACGCCGTCCGCCTGGGCGCGCTTCCGCGCCGGCGACCATCAAGGCGCTGGCATGTGATGTTCCCCCGATCGCTGCCCAGATCCCTGCCCACATGGCGCTCGGCCGCCCTTGCGGCGATGGCGCTGCTCGCGCTCGCGGCGGCCGTCCTCACCACCGACGCACGGGCAGTCGCCACGCCCGCCAAACCCTCGACGTCGACGGTCGCGGTGCTCCTCACGCCGGAACAGGCTGACTATTTCGTGAAAGCGGGCCCCTCTAAAACGCTTCGTTACGCGATCGACGCCCGACGAGCCCCGCCCAAGCCGCGGATCTTTCTGCTCTCGCCCCTCAGGTCGGGTCATCAGCGCATCGAGATCGCCGTCAGCCACGCGACGGCTTCCGCCACGTTCGTCATCGCAACGCCGATTCATCCGGGACGCGCCGTCATCGATCTGCGCATCGAGAGCCCGGGGCGGTACGACCTCGGCTTTTGGACGCACGGAGGTGAAGGCCACCCACCCAAGGAATACCGCTATACGTTCCAGGGGCCCTCGACAACGCTGCTAACCCTCGATCTGGATTGAGCCGCCCCACCCCGCTCCCGCGGCCACGACTACAGCTGTAGTTGACAATCGAGCGGCCTCCGACTACACCTGTAGTCGCCATGCCGGAACCAATCAGCGACGCGCAGATGGGCTTCATGAGAGTCCTCTGGGACCTCGGGGAGGGCACCGTCAGTGATGTCCTCGCCGGTCTCGAAAAAGACGGCAAGACGCTGGCGCCGACCACGGTCGCTACCGTGTTGCGCCGCCTGGAGAGCAAAGGGTGGGTGGAACATCGCGAGGAGGGCCGCGGCTTCGTCTACCGGGCCGCGGTCAGCCGCGAGGCTGCCACGGGAAGTCTGGTTGAACGCCTCGCGGGCTCCCTGTTCGGGGGTAACATTCCTGACCTGGTCAGCCACCTCATCGATTCGCGCGACGTCAGCAAGCGGGATCTCGACCGGATCAAATCGTTGATCGAGGCCAAAGAACGACAGCGGAGGGCGCGATGATCCAGATGATGTTCGGCTCCGAGGTTCCGGCCTGGGTCGCGGTGCTGGCGACCTACCTGCTGCACGGGGTGGCCTGGGCCGCTGTGGCGACGCTGCTCTCGGCGATTCTCGTCACGCGCTCGGCCAGCTTTTCCAATTGGTTGTGGCGAATTGCGCTCTGCGCGCCGTTGATCTCGACCGCGCTTGCGACCAGCTTGCCCGCCTCCTGGCGGCCATACCGGGTCGAGCTCGGGGCGGGCGATTCTTCCACGGCTACCCGGCGTCCCGCCCTCTCGCATTCATTGACTCACGCAACGACTCGCCGAGCACCGTCCGGACCGGGCGCCTCTGACGTCATCGTGCTGCTGCCAGCTTCGGCGATGGAATCGCGCGGACAAGACGGCGACGCTCGCACAGCCAAGCTGACGATTTCGAGGACGGCGGGCCGGCGGACTGCGCCCCTGGGAGCGGAACGCGCACCCGGCTCGTCGGACCTCCTCACGAATCTGGTCACGGCACCGCACGGGATCCCCTCACGCGCTCTCGCGGACCCCGCAACCGTTGAAGCCAAGCTGGCCCCGCCCGCAATCGCGCCCACTGCCTCTTTGCTGGGGGCTTGGCCGCAGCTGCTACTCGGCCTGCTCTTCGCGCTGGCGGCACTGGGGTTGTCTCACCTCGGGTGGCGTGCGTGGCGCCTGCGTCGCCTGCTCGCCGACAGAGTGACGGTTCACGACCCACGCCTGCTCGCTGTGCTCCGCCGTCTCACCGCCAAGGCGGGCCTACCCCGATCGGTTCGGCTCAGCGAATCGGACCGGCTCAAATGCCCGATCGCGATGGGCGCCCGCGAGATCTGCTTGCCCGCCGGGACCTTGGCCGACTTCGACGACGAGCTGGTGGCAGCGGTGCTGGCCCACGAACTCGCACACCTCGAGCGCGCCGACAATCTTTGGTTGTGGTTCGCGAACCTGCTCGAGAGTGTCGCGCTCATTCAACCCGCTACGCGCTTCGTGCGCCGGCAGCTCCAGGCCACGGCCGAGCTGGCGTGCGACGATCGAGCGGTCGCACTCACCGGTGATGGCATCGCGCTGGCTCGCTCACTGGCTGAGGTCGCATCGTTGCATCACGGTCACGGCGCTGGCGGCCTGGCACACGCCATGGCGAGTCCGGGGGGCCTCGTCCACCGTGTTGAGCGCCTACTCGCCGGCAGCAACGGCGGTCGGCTGCCAGCTGCCGCGCGCCTGGCGACGCTGGTCGCCCTGGTTGCCGTCGCAGCCCTGGCGCCCGCTGTTCTGGCGCCGGCCGAGGCAGCAGCCCCGCCGGTGTTGGTAAGTGCCACGTCTCGCGTCGCCCCTGGCTCGGGCGTCACGGCTGGCTCGGGGATCACAGGGCGCTCGGCGGCGTTGGCCGCCTTGCCAGCGGCAACCGCGGGTCCTCGCCTCGCCTTCGCGAGCAGCGGCGCCACCGTGCCCAACGACAAACCCGGTGCTCCCCGCCTGCCCGCGCGTCAGCCCGCGGTGCCCGCAGGTTTGGAGCCCGCGCCCAGCGCCGGCGATGCTTTCCCGCGACGCACGCGCCGCGGCCGTCGCTTCCCGCCGATCCCGGCCGATTCCATCGCGTCGCTGGTCGGCAAGACCCTCGGCGGCGTCATCCCGAGGGCCTCGGTCTTCGCCGGCGAGATCGCATCGCTCGAGATGCAGGACAAGCGACTCGGCAGCGAGCTTGCGGCCGCGCGCGCCGAGGTCGATCGACTCGGCAAGTCCGGCGACGGGGCCGAACGGCGCATCGCCGAGGCGCGCGTCGCCGAGCTGGCCCGGCAGCACGAGACGGTGCAGCGCAAACGACAAGATCGGCAGAAGACCTTCGAGCGCGACATGGAGTCGTGGGGCAAGGAGATGGAAGCGTGGGGCAAGGACTTCGAACGCGAAGGTGAGCGCTTCGGCCGCGAGATGGAGTCCTGGGCGTGGCAGTTTGCCGTCGAGGGTGGCGACCCCGAGCAGAGGATCCGCCGCGACGCCGAACGCGCTCGGCGCGACGCTGACCGCACCCGTCGCGAGGCGGAACGCGTCCGCCGCGAGCAAGGCCTTGCGCTTGAAAAGGCCGAACGCATGGCACGCGAGGTGGACGTCACCAAGCGGAAAGCCGACGATCTGAAGCAGGCCGCAGAGCGCCTTCGTCTCGAGAGCGAGCGCATGAAGCGCGAGGCCGAACGACTGCAAAAGGACGCGGACGCTCTGGCAAAGCCCGGAGCGGCCACCGGCGCCCGCTGACCGGCCTCTGCACACCGGTGCACGCGCTGTGCGACTCGTGGTCCGGTGCCGAACCGGCCATTGGTCGTTGCGGCTAGCAATCGGCGCGCAGAGACTGACCGGGCGCCATGGACTCACCGGACCGACCGGCAACGCCCCCCACCAGCCCCGAGCGGACCACCACTTCTGAAGTCGGCGCCAGCGCGGCTGGCACAGCAACCGCTGCTGGCACAGCAACCGCTGGCGGCAGCGGCGCCAGCGCAACCCCACACGCAACGGCCAAGCCGCTTCCGCTCGCCCGTCCCTCCGCCGTCGCCCTCGGCACCTGGGCCGCCACTGTCGCGGTGGCGCTGCTGGGGTCCCTGCTCGTGAGTGCTGCCGTCCGCCGCATGTCGGGGACTTTCGACGAGGGCTACCACACCGCTTCGGGCCTCGAATGGTGGCAGTTCGGCAGCTACGCCGCCTGGACCGAGAACCCGCCGCTGGCCCGCATCGCGCTGGCCGCCCTGCCTTTCCTCGACGGCGTCCGTCTGCCCCCCTACGAGCAATGGGATCCCCGCCGCCCCGGCGGCCCGCGCATCTGGCGGGTCGGCCTCGACGCCCTTTACACCGGCGCGGGCTACGAGGCCAATCTTGCACGCGCCCGCCACGCGACCACCTTCTTCTTCCTGCTCTCACTCGTGATGGCGTGGTCACTGGCCGGCGGCCGCCGACGACCGCTGGCTGGCCTTGTCGCCGTGACGGCGCTGGCAACGCTCCCTCCGCTGATCGGCCACTCGGCCCTCGCCACGACCGACGTCGCCCTGGTCGCAACCCTTGCCGCCACGGCGGCGGCCCTGATCGCCTGGCTCGATCGCCCGACTTGGCAGCGCGCGCTGTGGATCGGGATCGCCGCCGGACTTGCGCTGCTCACCAAGTTCACGGCTCTTGTCTTCGTGCCGCTCATGGCCGTTGCCCTCATCGTGGCCCGCACGCTGGCGCGGCGAGGTGACGCCTTCCCGCGCGACGTTGACCTCTTGCCCCCGGCAAGGCTCGCTCGTCACGCCGCCTTGGCCCTCGTCGCCGGCCTGCTGATCGTCTGGGCCGGTTACCGCTTCTCCTGGGGACGCATCGATGCCCTCGCACCTCACATCGTCGGCCTCTGGCAGATCGTGCCTCCCGCGGACTCCCGAGGTCCTCTCCTGCGCGCTCTGCTCGCGGGCCCGGTGCCGGCACCCGAGTTCTTTCACGGCCTGCTCTCCCTGGCGGGACACAACCTGTTTGGTCATCGCTCCTATCTTTTCGGTGAAGTGAGCGCGTCGGGCTTCCGCGCCTTTTACCCGATCGCGATCCTGCTCAAGACCCCCCTGCCGTTCCTCGCGCTCGCCTTCGCCGGACTCATTCTCTCGCTGCGGCCGTTGCGCAGACCGCAGAAGCAGCCGCTCGATTTCATCGCCGCCGGCCTGGCCATGGCTGCCGTGACGACGCTGCTGCTGGCGACCCAGAGTCGGGTCAACCTGGGTGTGCGCCACGTGCTTCCCGTGCTGGCGTTGCTCGCCATCGCCGCTGCTCGCGCGCTGGCCAACACGATCATCGAGAGCCACGGCACCCGCCGACGACTCTGGAGCGGTCTCACGGCGGGTGCACTCACCGCGCAGGCCGCGATCGCCGTCGCAGCTTCCCCGCATCAACTGACGTACTTCAGTCCGCTCGCGGGCTCGGATCCGGCGGCGGTGCTGCTCGACTCGGATCTCGACTGGGGGCAGGACCTCTTCGAGCTACGCCGTGAAGCCCGCACCCGCGGCATCGATTTGCTCTCGATCGCCTACTTCGGAACCAACCACGTCTGCCGCGTGGGTCTGCCGCCTCTGCGTGCGCTGGTTCCCGGGCAGCCGACAACCGGCTGGATCGCGATCAGCGAAAACTACTTTCGCGAGCGCAACCAGATGCTGATTCGCCGAGATCCCTGCGACCTCGCCTCGGTCTATCCCGCCGGAAGCCTGGGCCCGCATCCCTTTGCCTGGCTGCGGGCTCACCGACCTGTCTTGATCGCGGGCCGGTCGATCCGGCTCTATTACGTACCCGCGCGGCCGTGAAGCTGGCGGGTGCTAATTAGTTGCTCTCGGCAACGCTGAGGTTGCTGATCCAGACGGTACGCGTTGGGCCGCCGGTGCCCTCTTTGCGGTTGTAGATACCACCGTCCCAGTGGGCCAATGTCCCGCGGGTGTTGGCCAGGCGACTCTGACGGAACATCACACCGTTGTGGAAGAACTGCACGGCGCCGCCGGGGCGGAAGTCCATGTCGACGCGGAAGTCGTGCCACTTCTTTGGTTCCAGCTGAAAGTGCGTCGTATTGGCATCGCCGCAGGCGTTGCAGAAGACAACGAGGTTGCCGTTGCCATTGCCAATCAACATCCACACCGGGCCGCCGGTCGAAATGACCTGCCCAAAGCAGTAGTTCATCAACGTCTTGTCGGTGTGCATGCCGAAGGCGTAGCTGACCTTCTTGCCGGGCGGGAATTCGTAGCCGTTGGGGCGGTTCGAGATCCACGAGCGCGGCTCGGTTCCGGCCGACGTGCGGAAGTTGTCGCCCTGCTCGAAGATCACGCGTACGACCTTGCCGCGCAGACCGAGCGGATCATCGACGATCTGCACGCGCGAAGCGGGCAACCCGCGTGGTCCCGGATTGATCCCGACCATGTCTCGCTCGAAATCTTGCGAGAAGACGATCCGGCCTGGCGCAACTGGTCCCTGGCCCGAGGCGATGGGGCCGGAGCCCGTCTCCCCCGTCGCATCGGGTGAGATCACATCGACCGAGCCGCCATCGTTGCCACCCATCGCAGAGCCGGCCGCGCCGCCGGTGCTCCCGCCAGCGCCACCGGTGCTCCCGCCAGCGCCACCGCCGCCCGCCGAACCACCGGTCGCGCCACCGCCCGCGCCGCCAGTCGCCGTCGCTCCCCCCGCGCCGCCAGTGCCGGGATTGCCACCGCCGCCGGTGCCACCCGTCTTGCTACCGCCGCTGCCGCCGGATTTTCCGGCGCTGCCAGCGGGGCCGCCTCCACCTGCACCGTCGGGATCGGCCTCTTTGCCACAACCCGAACCGAGAAGAGCAAAGGCCAGAACCACGGTTGCGATGTGCTTCGGTGTCATCACGCTCCTGTAGGTAACAGTGTGCGGGAAGTTTTATTGGAAAAAGGCCTGCCATCACCATCAAAAGCGCTAGCCTATTTTCGCTCCGCTGCTGACGCGAAGCGACCGCAGGCGTCCGGCCGCTGTCCAAGTCGGACCCATCTTCAGCTTTTGCCTCTCAGCCCTGACCGGGCTGGACCGGGAGGCGGCCACCTCTGAAGACTGGATTGGGAGGACTGATGGAAAAGTCGACCCGCCCTCGTAAGAGCACCACCAGCCGGGTGGCCGTTCACACGACGACTGTGCCGATCGATCCCCGCGCGCAGCTGCCGCCCGGGGAGGTCGTGATCGACATGACAGCCGGAGCTCGCAATGACAGCGTGCATGCCGAGCTGCCCATGAGGGAGCCGACCTCGGCGGGCGACATCATGACCGATTCGCTCAAGACCGCATCGCCCGAGACCGATCTCGCGACGGTCGCCGCGATGATGCGTGATCACAACATCGGCATCGTGCCGATCGTCGACGACCAGGGACGCGTGGTCGGCGTGGTCACGGATCGTGACATCGTCGTGCGCGCCGATGCGAACGCGACCCCAGCGGCGGAGCTTCGCGCGATCGACATCATGACGCGGCACCTGGTCACGGCCCACGAAGCGGACGACATCCTCGACGTGCTCGACCGCATGGGCGAAGAGCGCGTGCATCGCATGCTCGTCGTCGGACAAGACGAGCGCCTGGTCGGCATCATCTCGATCAGCGATCTCGCCCATCGGACGGACCTTCCTGAGCGGGTACAGGACACCGTAGATCAGATCGCGCGCCCGCGACCCTAGCTGACGTCACCTGGTTGCCGAAGTCCGGGCCTTGGCTCACTGCCGGGGAATGCTGAAACGGCCGTTGCTGATCTCGAAACGCGTCTGCTGACTGGCGTGCACCAGCGTGCCGCTGAAGGTGCCCTCCCAGCGTTCGCCCGCCTTGGTCGCCACCTTGCTGTAGGTGACGGTGCAGGCTCCGCCCGGCAGGATGCCCGCCCAGGTATCGAGGCCGGTGGTCAGGATGAGAACGCCAAGCCCCTCGCCCTGACCACCGCAGGTGAAAGTCCCCAGTCGCGACTTCATCGAAAAACCGAGCGCCGCGGTCAGCGTCGGCGGTACCACACCGACCACCGTCGTGTCTTGGACCTTGACTGAGAGCAAACGGGTCTCGGCGCCGTTGATGGTCGCAACGATGTCGCCGTCACCACTGATGAGGTCTTCGAGCGGCGCGCAGCCCTCGCTCGCCAGAACACAGCAAGTGGCAACGAGCAGGGTCGACAAGGCCGCGCGACAGCGAGCGGGGCGACGGCGAGCGGGGCGGCAGGCGAGCGGATGGCTGGTCATTGGCGAGGTCCTTCGTTCGAGTTGGCTTCGCCATGGGGTTCAGCAACCACCGTGCCTCCCCGTTTCCGCCGCTTCGGCCACACGGACCGCGCCCGTATGCCGATCGGCCAATGGCTTTCATCCGTGTCTGGACGTTCAATGCGAAGGAGGCGACGCCGCCACGGACGTCCACAGCCGGGCGCTTCGATTTCAGCGACAAGTCCGGGCCCTGCCTGCAATCAGTAGGAGCGCCCAGCATTTCAAGGACATACCAACCTGCGTTGACCGCATCGCCGCGAGAAGGCCCCCCCTCCTCGTCAGTCCTGAGAAAAAGGGACGCAGCGATGCGACACGAGACACTATCCCCTGCGCCCGTCCACCTAGCTTGGTGTGCGTGCGCAATGAGCCACACCGAGGAGACGGATTGATGAGGATTTTGATCCCCAGAGGGCGTCGCGCCAGAAGTTCCCTCTCGCTGGTTGCCGCCGCCTTTTTGGCCGGCTGCAGCGGCTCCATCGGAGACGGCGGCGGTGAGACGAAGGGCAGCACCACCGCACCAGGCAACGGTGGCCCCGGCGCGGTCGGTCCCGGCCCGAGCGGCCCCGCAGGTCCAGGGCCCGCTGGCCCCGGCCCGACCGGCCGCGGCAGCAGCACGCCGCCCCAGTCCGGCGGCCCTGCCCCAACCTGTTCGACGGTCGACCCCGGCCCCTCCCCGCTTCGTCGTCTCACGCGCGTCGAGTACGACAACACGGTTCGCACGCTCCTCGGCCGCACCGACGCCATCGCTGCCGAGCTCCTGCCACGCGACGAAGAGCAGTTCGGCTTCGACAACAGCGCCGAGGGCCGCGGTCTCAACAGCGCCCTGGCGGAGGGATACCTTCGCGCGACCGAGCGCCTGGCCAAGGACGCCGTCGCCAAGCTGCCGTCGCTGCTTCCTTGTGACTCCGCCAGCAAGGGTGACGGTCCCTGCCTCGACGCGTTCCTCGATGGCTTCGCCCAGCGCGCATGGCGCCGCCCGCTCGAGGACGCCGAGAAGCAGAACCTCCGCATGGTCTTCGCAAACGGCAAGGGCCCCGGCGGGACCTTCGCCCAGGGCATCGACGCCGTCATTCAGGTGCTCTTGATGTCGCCGCAGTTCCTCTACCGCGACGAACGCGGCGTCGAGGAAGCCGGCAAGCCGTGGATGCGCCTCACCAGCTGGGAGCTCGCCTCGCGGCTATCGTTCCTCTTGTGGGGTGGCATGCCCGACGACGAGCTGTTCGCCGCGGCTCGCGACGGCAAGCTCACCTCGCGCGAGCAGATCGCCGACCAGGCTCGCCGCATGCTCAAAGACGAACGCGCCTTTGGCATGATGAAGAACTTCTACGGCCAGTGGTTGCAGCTCGGACAGCTCGACAGCCTCGACAAAGAAGCGATGGACTTCCCGACCTGGAAGGAGAGCACCGCCAAGCTCATGCGCCAAGAGACCGAGAGCCTCGTCGACCACATCGTGCGCAACGACGGCAAGCTCGAGACGCTCTTCACGGCGCCCTACACCTTCATGAACGCCGAGCTCGCCGCGTTCTACGGTCAGAGCGGCGTCACTGGCACCGAGTTCAAGAAGGTCGACGTCGATGCTACCCAGCGGGCGGGCATCGTCACCCAGGGCGGCTTTCTGTCATCGCACGCCACGCCTTCGCCTGGCCTCACTGCGCTCATCTTCCGCGGTGTCTTCGTGCGCGAGCACTTCCTCTGTCAGCCGCTGCCGGAGCCTCCGGCCGACGCCGCCGAGATGAGCCCTCCCGTCACGCCGACCACCACGCCGCGCTCCTGGTCGAAAGACCGTATGGCGATCACCGCCTGCGCCGGCTGCCACGCACTCATCGACCCCGTCGGCTACGGCTTCGAGGGGTTCAACGAGATCGGCCTGCCGCGCGGCAAGGCGACGGACACCACAGGCGAGATCGCCGGCAGCGACGTGGCAGGGCCTTACAACGGTCCGGTCGAGCTGGCCAAGAAGCTGGCTGGCAGCAAGGACGCCCGCGCCTGCGTGGCGACGCAATGGTTTCGCTTCGCCCACGGTCGTCTGGAAGACGAAAAGCGTGACGGCTGCAGCCTGACGCAAGTTCGCCAGGCCTTCGACAAATCGGGGGGCGACCTGCGTGAGCTCATGGTCGCGCTGACCCAGACCGATGCCTTCCTTCTTCGCAGCAAAGGAGACGCGCCATGATCGCCCGCCGCCTGTCCCGAAGGGCCCTCTTGCGCGGCGCCGGAAGCGTCGGCATCGCGCTGCCCTTCCTGGAGATCATGACGCCCGCGCGCAAGGCGCACGCCGCCGCTGCCCCGGTC
The DNA here is from genome assembly GCA_031398585.1 of Myxococcales bacterium. Taxonomy (GTDB): domain Bacteria; phylum Myxococcota_A; class Polyangia; order Fen-1088; family Fen-1088; genus JANNNO01. Next base: position 13,349 of record JANNNO010000069.1, read on the forward strand.
CGGCTCTTCACACACTTCACCGAGAACGGCGTCGTTCACCCGACCTGGTACCCGAGCGGCGGCGAAAAGGACTTCGTCCTCAACAAGGTCCACAAGCCGTTCGAGGGGATCAGGGAGAACCTCATCATCTTCGACGGGCTCACGATCACCCAAACCAGCAATCAGGGCTCGGCGCACATGCGCGCCAAGACGGGCAACCTGACGGCGTGGCCGAACAAGGGCGGCAACGGCCGTTCCGAAGGGCAGTCGATCGATCAGGCGATCGCCGACAAGATCCAGGGGCCCTCACGGCTCCGTTCGATCGAAGCGGGCGTCTTCGTCCGCGGGAACCTGCGCGACGCCATGTTCTTCTCGAAGCCGGGTCAGGCCGCGCTGACCGAAGACGATCCGGTGAAGCTCTTCGCACGCGTCTTTGCCGGTGGCGTGCCGACCTCGAAGCCGACCGACGGCGGATCCGAGGCGGAACTCAAGGCGCAGTGGACGCGCAAGAAGAGCATCCTCGACAGCGTTCATCTCGAGTACAAGCGCCTCGCGGATCGGGCAACCAAGGCTGACCGCACCCGGCTCGACAACCACGTCTCGGCGTTGCGCGACCTGGAAAAGTCGCTGGCGCCAGGTGGCGGTGCGGGCAACGCGACGGCGAGCTGCAAGCTGCCGGGGCAGCCGGAGATCGGTGACTTCGTGAAGGAGTCGCGGGCGCAGCAAGAGATTCTGATCATGGCGCTCGCTTGCGACATCACGCGGGTCGCCAACCTGCACTACCTCACCAACAAGGTCGTCTTCAGCTGGGCCGGCGTGAGCGGCGGGACCCACCACGACATCTCGCACCGACAGAAAACCCAGAGCGACAACCTGCCCGAGCTCGACGCCATCAACACCTGGTACGCGCAGCAGGTGATGTACATCGTCGATCGACTCAAGTCGTTCCCTGACGTCGACGGCCGCACCGTCTTCGACAACACCGTGGTCTTCTGGGCCAACGAGCTCGCGCTCGGCTCGCACAAGTTCGAACGCGCGCCCTACATGATGGTCGCGGGCAAGTTCCCGCTGCCGCAGGGCGGGTTCCTGCAGACCGGGCGTTACCTCAAATACCCACGCGGGACTCTCCAGAGCGGTCTGCTCTGCAGCCTCGGTCAGGCGTTCGGACTGCCGATCAGCAACTTCGGCCACCAGATGTGGCACCAAGGCCCGCTCAAGGGCTTTCTGTAGCGCGCCTGCGTGGCCCGACGGCCGCTCGGCGGCTCACGCTCCTGCACATTTTTCGCCGTCATCGAACACCTGGTTCGCGAATCGGCCCCCAAGCGGGGCCGATTTTTTTTGGGTCAGCGCCGTCTGCTTTCCCTGCCCTTCCGAGTGGTTGACTTCAGCAACCCTTCAGCGGAACGTCCCGGGGTTCCACGGCAATCAGACGAGCCGCTTTCACGGGCCGTTTGGCCGTCACCGCCCCGCGGATGCCGTGACGATGGCTGCGGCCCCGCGAGCCCCCCCTCCTCGCCCGAAGGAAGGCCTCCCATGCACCATCATCTCTCCCGGGTCGCGTCAGCCCTTGGCGCCCTGGCAAGCGTCGGACTCGGCGCCTTCGTAACCATCGCTGTCGGCTCTGCTTTGGCGCCCCGGCCGGCACAGGCGCAGGTCGTCGGGTCCATCGTTGGCAACGTCTTCGACCAGACAGGCGTTCCCATCAAAGGTGTGCGCGTCGCGGCCAGCTCGCCCACCCAGATCGGCGGCGACAAGATCACCTACAGCAACGACGACGGCTTCTTCAGATTGCCGGGCCTGCAACCCGGCATCTTCGAGGTGCGTGCCACCGCGCCAAAGCTGAAGACGGTGCTGCAAAAGGAGGTTCACGTCGGCGTGAACGCAGCGGCCGAAGTGAGCGTCGTGATGGACGTCGTCACCCAGACCGAGGAGATCAAGGTCGTCGAGAAGGCGCCCATCGTCAGCACGACGACCGCCGCGGTCAAGGAGGTCTTCGACTCCGAGTTCGTCGATCGATTGCCGATGGACAAGCGGACCGGGTATGGCGGCTTCATCCGCGACACGGTTCCGGGGGCCAGCAACGGTGGTGACTGGACGGCGCGCGTGCGCGGCGGCAACTCGCAGCAGAACGGGATCCTGGTCGAGGGCTTTCACATGGCCAACCAGAAGATCACGCTCAACTCACTGGCTGCGCTCGAGGTGCAGTCTGCCGGGTACGGGGCCGAGAACGCCGGGTACGCGGGCTCGGTGGTCAACATGGTGACCAAGTCGGGCTCCAACGCTTACGAGCTCGACGTCGGCGCGTTCCACGAGGACAGTCGGCTGCGCCCCTTCATGCCGGGCAACGAGAGCAACCCACTCATCACCAACACGTTTTTCAATCCGGCCGTCTCGGGGCCCATCATCCGCGACAAGCTCTGGTTCTACTTCAATGTCGAGAGCCGCTACCAGGCGACCAACCGCGGACCGGATCCGGCGGGTTTGTACGTCGAGCCGCCGGTTCTGCTCTACGGCAACGTGCGCGGCACGCTGAAGATGACCTGGCAGGTCTCACCGCGGAACAAGGTTCAGACGTTCACCCTCGTCAATCGCGAGTGGAACATGAACCACCGGGAAGGGTTCGACGTGGATCCGACTGCGCAGCGGATGCGCGATTGGTACGACTACTTCACCGGCGTCACCTGGGAGTCGTTGCTGACCGACACTGTCTTTTTCAAGAGTCAGATTGGCTACCAGCGCTTCTTGCGCACCGACAAGCCCGAGAGCTGCCGGGTCGATCCGATCGGTTGCCAGCACGAGATCCCGATCGAACAGAACTTTCCCCGACGGCAGCACTACGGCAATCACGACGCCACCAACCAGCTCATCGACAGCGGCTTCGAAGTGGTCAACACACTCGAGTGGTTTGGCAACACCAAGCGCTTCGGCGACCACGCGGTCAAGTTCGTCTCGCGCTACTTCGGCCGCATGTACGAGACGGCCGACGGCACGCCGGGCGACATGAAGATCTTCTACAACGGGCAAACGCCCGACCGCCGCCGCGAGTTCTACTCGAACGATCCGCGCTTGTCGGCGCCTCGCCTCGGCTACTGGGTCAGCTCGGCAACGGGATTTCGCATGGTGAACTCGCTGCAGGATTCGATGCGCATCTCACGCAGCCTGACGGTCACGCCCGGGCTGGCGCTGACCATCAACCACGCGGGCAACAGCCTGATGGGCAACGTGATCGAGCAGACCTCCGTGACACCCCACCTGGCGGTGGCCTGGGATGCCTTCAGCGACGGCACCACGGTCATCCGCGGCAGCTTCAATCAGTACGTCGACACGGATGCCGTCCGCATCGCGCGGCACGCACTGGCGGGCGGGGTTTCGCGCGAATGCCGGTACAACCCGGCGACGCAGGAGTTCGACGTCGAATGCCGTTACAGCGGCGGCGTGGGCGGACGAACCATGGGCCTGCCATGCGGGCCGGCGGGAGCACATCCCGACGGATCACCCTGTCGCGAGGAGCTCAAGACGCCGCGGACCTGGGAGTACACCCTCGGCGCCGAGCGCGAGATCTCGCCGGGCGTCGGCCTCGGAACCGACTTCATCTACCGCAATTACACGAATCCCTACGAACGCCGCGAAACCAACCGAATTTGGAACGCGGGCGGCACGGCTCTCGCCAGGGAGGGCGGCTGGCGCAACGGCGTCGCGCAGACCATCGACGATCTGGGAACGCCGGCGGGAGCGCAACGGCGCTACGTCGCCGTCACCACCAGCATCAAGAAGCGCGAGGGGGGGCTGCGCATGACCGGCAGCTACACCTGGAGTCGTCTGTCAGGCAACGTTGGCGGCGAGGAGGACAACGAGTGGGGCAACATCGGACCACGCGACGTCTACCTGTGGGGTGACTTGCCCAACGATCGTCGCCACGAGATCCGTGTCTCGGCGAGCTACCAGGTGAACAAGTGGTTCTCCGCCGGGACCAATTTCAGCTATTTCTCCGGATCGCCTTACAGCCGCCGCTATCGCAACGACGAGACCGGTCAATGGGAGAACTACCGCGCCGTGGTGGGCAACACGCCAGGGGTGGACATCAACGATCCCGCCGACGACCGAGCTCTGCGACTGCCGGACGTTCAGCGGGTCAACGTGCAGCTGCGCGCCAACCTCAAGCCGCTGGTCGGCTACAACGTCGAGGCCTACGCCGACTTCCTCAACGTCCTGTCGCTGCGAACGGTGACCAGCGTGGTTACCGACGATGGGCCCAACTTCGGGGCTCCCAGCGGCACACTCGATCCCTTCCGAACCCGCCTCGGCCTCCGTTTTCGGTATTAGCGACCGGTCGGGAAAAAAAATCTCGAGCTTCGGCCTCCCCATGGGCGCACTGACGTGGGGCGCAAGCGGCGCCGCGCGCCAGGCTTCTGACGGGAGGATCGCGAAAAAACCCGGGAAAAGGCCCTATTCCGCAGGCGGCGGCGTGCCGAATGGAAGCTGACGGTTCTGTTCGAATTGCTGGGCTTAGCTTTGGCAGTGTCAGGACCGCCCGGATGATGGCTCCCCGGAAAGCGTCCGTGCGGCTTCGCCGGACAGGTGCTGCGACGCCCATGCCGATGGATGGGTAGACAGTCTGGGCGCCGAGATCGCGAGAAAGCCCGCGAATTGCGACCGAGATTGGCAGCCAGCGGCGGGCCCGACGTGGTCGGATGCGTGGCGAGACACGATGGCCGCGCCGGCTTTGCGTGGAGCTCTGCCAGCGCCCTGCGCCCCTCGCGAGACCTGAGGGTCTGGCAGTTGCCATCGCGCAACCTGAAGCGCGGCGCGGGGTCGACGAGTGGGACCGTGGTGCAGCTGCACGCAGCGGGGCCCGGACCTCATGACAACGACCTGTGCAAAGAGGCCTTCGCTCGTCAGACTCCTGACACTCGCGACTTACGAAAACCCGCAAAATTTCGGCTATTCCCGCGCGTTTTTCCGCCGATGGAGATCGCTGGGACATGAACGATCTCGAATCAGCTCGCGACCAGTTCTTCAAAGCAGGTCTGGTCTTTCCGACCTTGCCGCCACCGCTCGCGCTCGCACTCGTGAGCCGCGCGCGCTGGTGCTACTCGACACGGGCCTTGCCGATCAATCCTTACGCGCATCAGTTCTACATCGAAGAAGCGTGTGAAGAGCGAGCTCCGGAGTACGCGATCGTCGCGCACGGCGGACACGGCACCAACTCGTACGCGCTCCATCACTACCTCGTGCATCGCAAGCTCTCGCTCTTCGTGAAGGTCGCGTGGGGCGGCGATCCCCGGGATCAGGCTCGCGCCACCCGCATCGCCAATCAGGCGATCGAGCTGGCCGACCGCCTGGTCGTCGCCGCGCAGATGTCGCCCCGGCTGGCCGAGGCGAGCGATCGCCTGGTGGTGGTCGCCTCCGATTGCACGCCCAGCCTGTGGCGTCCTCCCGGCGGCGTCTGGCTCTCCGAGCTCCCCGGCGTCGGCGGCATGTTCGACACGCTCGCCGAATCGACGGCCTGGCTCGAACGCCTCGACTGAAGCCCGCCGGACAATCGACCGACGGCCGTCGGCGTGCGACCCATGCAAGCGCAACTCGCAGCGGGCGCTGCCTGATAACATCCCTTTGACAGCCGCACGCCGGACATCGTCCTGGCGACTGCATGATGCTGAAGGGGCCCGGCGAGTATGACGAGAGAGGATCGGAATTTCGTACTGGGGGTCGACCTCGATGGAGTGGTCGCCGACTTTTATGGTGGGCTGCGGCCGATCGCGGCCGAATGGCTCGGGGTGCCCGAAGAGACACTGACTTCGGCGCCCAGTTATGGGTTCGCCGAGTGGAAGCTCGAGGCGGTGGGGACCTACGAGGATCTGCACCGTTTCGCGGTCACCCAGCGAGACCTGTTCGCTCGGCTGGCGCCGATGCCGGGCGCGCCGCCGGTCCTTCGACGCCTCTCGCAACGCGGGATCCGGATTCGCATCATCACGCACCGGCTCTACATCTCGTACTTCCACCAACCGGCCGTGCAACAGACGGTGAGCTGGCTCGACCATCACGGGATCCCGTATTGGGACCTCTGCTTCATGAAGGACAAGGGAGCCGTCGGCGCGCACCTCTATATCGAGGACTCGCCCGACAACGTCCGGGCTCTGCGAGCGGAGGGGCATCCGACGATCGCCTTTTCGTCGACGGGGCAAGTGGGCTTCCCGGCTCCACGGGCGACCGACTGGCGCGAGGTGGAGGCGCTCGTCACCGATGCGCACGCCGCCTGGTTGGCGGGCGCGGGGGCCGCGGCAAAGGAGCCGCGGGAGTGAGGTAGAGGGGCCGGGCTTCCCCTCACCCGGATGCGGCCTGGCGACGCGGCGGGAGCAGGTGGGTTGGCGCGTAGGGATTGGGGAAAGAGAAAAGGCAGCCTCGGGGGGTGGCTGCCTTTATTTGTTGGGAGGGGTCGGGTTAGATGAATTCGGGGAGGGGACCCTGGGCGTGGTGGGGGTCGCCGACTTTGTCGCCGGGGAGGTTGAGGCCGTAGACCTTCGCCAGGGACGAGAAGACGTCGTTGCTGGCGCGGCCCATGTAGCTGAGCGCGCGGCCGCCTTTGACGCCCATGTTCTTACCGCCGCAGACCAGGTAGGGGACGTTGGTGTGGCTGTGCTGCTCGCCCACGTCGCTCGACAGGGTGATGACCATGTTGTCGATGAGCGGGTTGCCGTCGAAGTCGATGACCTCGCTGCAGCGCTTGATGTAGCCGGCGAGCAGAGTCATCTGCGTGCGGGTGTGCGTGCGGTTGTCGCGCCAGCCACCGCCATGCGCGCGGCCGTGGATGCCGTTCCAGGCCTGGTTGCCGTGGCCGTAGAGGATGGTCGCGGTCCGGACGAGGTCGAGCTGGAAGGCCAGCTTGCACAGGTCGTGGTACTGGTCGAAGATCTTGGCGAAGTCGCCACCAGCCTCGACGGCCTCGATCGTCTTGGGCACGTCGACCTTGGGCCTCGGGCCCGCGGTCGCACGCATGTTGAGCGACTGCTCGTACTCGCGAAGACCCGTGAGGTGACTCTCCAGCTTCTTCTTCTGGACGGTGCCGAGACGCCCCTGCAGGCGCTCGAGGTCGCCCTTGACGAAGTCGAGCACGCTCTTGTCGCGCTTGACCTGCTCGGTGACCATCGCCTGCGCTTCCGGGCTGGACGTCGTGGGTGCCGCCAGCTCGACGATGCGCGCGTAGGTACGGTAGGGCGTGTTCTCGGGCCGCAGCGCCGCCGGTTTGCCGCCGGCCTCCGGGACCGAGTAGCTCATCGTGATGAAGTGCACGCCGTCGGTACGCCCGCGCGTGTTGAGCGCCAGCTGTAGACCGCCTTTGATCGGCAGGCTCGGGTCGCCGATCATCGGCGAGCCCTTGATCAGCAGCTGATCGATCGACGGCAGCTTCGGCATGTTGCCGTCGCCGGGCAGACGACCGGCGCCCGGGTCGCCCGTGCCCTCGCCCTGCTGGATGTGCCCCCCCGTCGTGTAGCGGAGGAAGCCACCGCCGTGGGGGTCGCCACCCATCTTCTTGTGGTCGAGGCCGTGAATCACGTTCACGTACTGCTTCACCGGGGTGAGCGGCTCGTTGCAGAAGCCGAACGTGAAGTCCTCGGCGACACCAGTCTTGGCGAGCGCATCCCGACCACCGCGCGGGGCCCAGTCGGCCTTCACGCTGCAGTTGGGCATACAGAGCACGAGCAACCGACGAGGATTGCCAGCCGCGCCTTGCGCGAAGGCCTGGTTGAGAATCGGCCGTGCGAAGAGGGTCGCGGTCCCGCCGAGTCCGTCGCGGCCGCCATCGTCATGCCAGGACCTCCTCGGTCGGGGCGAGG
>JANNNO010000027.1:0-4654 GCA_031398585.1 Myxococcales bacterium
CGAACGAGCAATGCTTTGCTTTACGGGCATGGCAATGCTCTCTGCGCACGCCGGAATCCGCTCGCACCATTGGAAATGGCGGGAGCGCCGATGCGCCGCCGATCCGAGCCTCTCCCCCGCGGGGAGAGGCCGACGGGCGTAGCCCGGCGGGTGAGGGGCCGGGCGCGCCTCGAGTGCGTTCGGGCTATGCGGCCGCGGTCGCTGGCCGATCGAGCGCTTCGAGAGTGACCGTGCCGAGAAGGAGGCCGTGCAGGACGACCGGGAGGCAGGTGAGGCCGCGGGCTTCCATCAGGGCGCGCGCGTCAGCGGGTGAGGTGGTCGGCGAGATAACGAGGTCGCTTCGGCGCAGCAGGCGGGCCAGCGGCTCCGCAGCCCGCGCGCGGCTCAACTCCGTACGGGCGAGAGCGCCGCGGACCTGACCCTGCTCCTCGACGAGCACATGGTCCACGTCGCGAAGCTCAGCAACACGCAGAGCCTGGGCCGCCGTGAACCAGGCGGGTAGCCGCACGACCCGAGCGCACGTAAAGTCGGCGACCGTGGCAAGCGGGGGGCAGTGGGTGTGCTGGCGGTTGGCCGGTTCAAAAGTCGGCCGGAAATTCGGGACTGATTTGAGGACGGGCCTCGGGACCTCGAAGTTATGTGTCGGTTTCATCATGTGAAGAAGCTTTCGTACGCAATTGGATGCGCCTGCACGCGATCCTGCCGCTTTCAACGACTAGAAAGTACGCGGCCAGTCGCGAAGCCGACCACCATTGCGCCGACGAGGAATCCAACAGGGTAACGCTCGTACCAGTGCCGCCATTCCCTGACTTCATGCAATTCGGTACGCAAGTCGCTCAAGGTGTTGGAGAGTCGCTCGCGGCGCCTCGCCACCTCGGCCTCGAGGCGGGATACGGCGGTGTCGGAGTCATCATCGATCTCGATTGGATTTGCCATGCTTGTCTCCTTCAGGAATTGTCCGCCGCACCGAGCGCCGGCCTCACGTCACGCGCGATTTGAGCGACGTTGGCGTCCAGCTGGGCGCCCGTACGATCGAGAAACTGCACGGCCGCCAACCGCTGCTTCGCCCGCCGCATTCCGACGAGAGCCACCACCAGGTGCAGCGCTCCCAGCGACAGAAGCGACGCCGTCCACCCGATGAGGCCAGCGAGCTGATGAACACCTGCGGCGAGCACGAGGCAGTAGCCGATGGTCAGGACGGGCACGAAAACCAAAATGCCGGACGCCGCTCGCGTGGATGCCTTGAGATCCGACGAGATCTCGGCTTTTGCGAGTTCGATCTGGGACCCGACGAGTCCCACGAGATCCTCGATCGCGTCTCGGGCCAGGCTGGGCACTGTGCCTCGATTCGAAACCCGCCGATCCAACGTCGCCTTCGAGCGAGACGTCGGATCGGCGGCTTCCGGGCTGGGCGGTGCGATTTTTTGCAAAGGCATCGCCCGTGGGTTCTAGGTGATCGCCGGCTCGGATGCAGAATTGTTCAGCTTGGTCTGCGCGCGATCCCGCAGGGTGCGAACCCGATCCGCGAGATCATCGCGAAGCTCACGACCGCTGCGGGGGGCGAGCAAAAGTGCCGCTGCCGCGCCCACCACGATGCCGAGGCCGAGCACGCTGATTGTGCCCGCCAACCACTGGCCGGTGCTCGGCTTGATAGCCAGACCGATGGCCGCCAGCGCGTCCTCTTTGCTCATCTCCTTGATGTCCTGCAGTTTCATGATTTCTCCCCTTGCCCAGTGGTTTCCGTTCCGTACCCTTGCGAATCTTCGAGAAGGCGCGCGCCCATCATGGCGAGGCCTTTGGTGAGTGAAGGCAGGACTGCGAATCGCAGCGCCAAATGAATTCCCGCCCGCAATGTCTTGCCGGTGAGCGGAGTGAACAATCCCCCGCCCAGTACGAAGCCCGCGCTGGCAGCGAAACCGGCCGTGCGAAAAGGATGAGCTTCTGCCTCCTGCGCGACGACGGCGACCAGCTCGCGGGCTCGCGACAACAACTCTCCGGCGCCCGCGGAGCCCTCCTGCCGCGACTCTGACAGGCGTTGCGCCGCGGTCTTACGCATGACGCGCGACCTTGGCAATGGCGAAACCCACGATGAAGGCACCAGCGAGACAAAGCGCCGGATTCTTCTTGATGGTGGATTCCGCTACCTCTTTCCAATCCTGAGCCGAGGCGAGAGTCTCTTTCAGACGAACCGAAAGGTTGTCACCGATCGCCTCGATCTCAGACTCCACCGCCTCCAAGGGTTTCTTCGACATGTTCATTCCTCCGCAGCGGCGCAGTCCTTCAAAGGGTGTGCCATGAGGGCGGACGCCGGAAATGGCCCTGTATCCTTAAAGATCGCTCTATGGGCCGTGCTCGGCCGTAACGATCGCCGGAGGTTGTCACGTCCTCGTGACGTCACGGCGTTTCGACGCACGCGAGGCGCCATCCCAGAACCGGCGCGCCAGCCGTGACGAGTCGGCGCGCTGAACGATTCTTTCAGGACGGTCTCCTATGTCCCGGGCCGAATTGGCTATGGCGTAGGCGCGCTTCGTAACGAGTCGAGCCCGTGTTTTCGCTGTGGTTCCGCGCTCAGTTACCTCGTGGTAACGAAAACCCGGGATTTTCACTGAAAACCGGGCGATTTGCCTGGCACGCCCTTTGATGGAGCCACCATCCGTTCGGGAATCGTCAACAAGGCAATGAACGAAAGGGACGTACCATGACCAAATCGAGTCTGCGTAGGTTGTGTGGGTGGGGTTGCGCGATGGCCGTGGTGGCCGCGGCCCCTGTGGTGCTCGCGAACCAGATCCCGGATCCGGATCCGAACCGCCAGGTGCCAGTAGGCGAGGGGACGCCGTCAGCCAATCTGCCGGCCCCACGCTCCGATCACGATCCGGCACCTCCGGTTCCAGCTCCCACGGTGCCCATGACGGGCGTCACCCAACAGGCTGGCGTCGGCGGTACCCAGGCATACGGGCGCGCCGGCGTTCTCGAGCTCGGCGGCGCCGGCGGCTTTGCGGCCGCCAACAACTACACCCGGTTCGAGCTCTCGCCCTCGATCGGTCTGTTCGTGGTGGACAACCTCGAGCTGTCCCTGCTGACCGCCTTCAACTACTTCAAGGTCGGCACCCAGGGTGATAAGCCGGGCCTCTCGGCGACGGAATTCAAGGCTCTCGTCGAGCCGTCGTTCCACATTCCGTTCTCGCAGACCGCCTTCGGCTTCATCGGCCTTGGCGCCGGCGTGAACTACGTGACGGACCACCAGGCAGGCTTCGCCCTTCAGCCCCGCATCGGCGGTAACTTCCTCATCGGTCGCTCGGGCGTTCTGACGCCGGCGCTCACCGTGGCCTATTCCACGGTCGACGCCATCCGCACCGAGGCTGGCACCGTGCTCGCGGTCCAGACTTCGTACGGCTTCAATATCGGCTATACGGTTATGTGGTAGCTGCCTCGCTGACGCCTTCTCGAAGCTGATATCCGGTGCCCCGTCGGAGCCGTGCTCCGGCGGGGCTTTCTAATTGGTGTGCCCAGCAGCATGACCCACAGCGTGTGCGGGACCCGCCTGCCAGGTGGTATGGGAGAGGAACAAGTAGCGGGCGAACCGCTACACCCTATCCGGATTGTCCGTAGCGGCGTCGAGCGACAGGTCACGCCCGCATCGAAGCGGGAAACAAGAGAAGGGCCCGCGTCTCTTTCAAGTCGCGGGCCCTTCACCACGCCACGTTCGTCGCTGGGTGCCCTCAAAGGGCGACCACACCAACTGTCAAGAGAAGAGCGGGCGCGGGCCTGCGTGCGCAACCCCGGCGGCTGCGTTCCCATCCGTCTCGTCAACGCCGTAAGTCTTCAGCTTCTCCCAGAGTGTCTTGCGAGAGATCCCCAGCAGAGCGGCGGCCTCCGACCGGCGGCCCTTGGTGCGGACGAGGGTTCGCAGCAGGTACTCTCGTTCGTACTCCTTCATGGCAGCGCTGAGGGGCTTTGGCTCGCCCGTCGTTACTGCGGCCGTGATGACCGGCATGCTTTCGTCCGTTCGTGGCGTCATCGTAGGACCGCCGATGGTTGTCGGCAGATGCCCCGGGAGGATCTCCTCGGCCCCGGACAAGATGACGGCGTGCTGAATGGCGTGGGAGAGCTCGCGGATGTTGCCGCGAAACTCGTGGCGCTCGAGCATGCTCCACGCCTCGGGCGAAAGCCGCGGATTGGCGCCCTTGGGCGCAAATCGCGCCAGGAAGTGTTGTACCAATGCCGGGAAGTCACCGCGTCGTTCCCGCAACGGCGGCAGTGCGATCTCGATGACGTTGATGCGGTAATAGAGGTCTTCGCGGAAGAGTCCCTGGTCGACGCGCGCGCGCAGATTGCGATGCGTGGCCGAGAGGATTCGCACGTCGACCGTGATTGTCGAGTTGCTCCCCACGGGCTCGAATGTTCCCTCCTGGAGCACCCGAAGCAGTTTTGCCTGCGACGGCAACGGGAGCTCGCCAATCTCGTCGAGAAACAAGGTGCCGCCGTCGGCCGCCTTGAAGCGACCATCGCGTTTGCGGTCGGCGCCGGTGAAAGCGCCCCGCTCGTGCCCGAACAGCTCCGCCTCGATGAGGTTTTCGGCCAGGGCACCTCAGTTCACGGTCACGAAAGGGCCGCTGCGCCGATCGCTTCGTTCGTGCAGGAGCTTGGCGACCAG
>JANNNO010000176.1:0-2949 GCA_031398585.1 Myxococcales bacterium
TACTGGTACCACCCGCACTTCGAGTCGGCGGCACAAGTCGGCGACGGCCTCTACGGCACATTGCTGGTGGAGGACCCCGCAGAGCCGCAAGGCTTCGGCGACGAGCTCGTCCTTCAGCTCTCCGACATCAGCATCGACGAAACCGGGCAGCTGTCCCCCCACGACTCGGGCGGCAACATCGCCACGCTCTTTGGCCGTGAGGGCGGGGTTCTGCTGGTCAATGGCCGCGCGCAGCCGATCTTGCACGCGCGCGTCGGACAGCCGCAGCGCTGGCGCCTCGTCAACAGCGCCAAGGCCCGCTACTTCCAGCTCGAGCTCGCCGGGCACCGGTTCATCCGCAACGGCGGTGATGGCGGACTCATCGAGCGGCCGATCGAGAGCGACCGGCTGCTGATCGTTCCCGGCGAACGCGCGGACGTGGTGGTGGTTCCCACCGGGATCCCCGGCGACGAGATCCCGCTACGCTGGGTGGCCTACGATCGCGGCTACGGAACGGCATTTCGCCGGCCCGACGTGGAGGTGCTGCGCATGAAGCTCTCGCGCGCACCCGCGGTGACGCCGCCGCCGATCCCCAGCACCCGCCGAACCATCGCGCCGATCGACACCATGGGGGCCACGCCGGTCGCGATCGACTTCACCCGCAACGACGTCGATCGCAAGTTCGCGCTCGGGATCAACGGCGTTCCCGCGGGTATGGACAAGCCCTTCGAAGCTCGCACCGGCGAGACGCAGGTCTGGACCATCGGCAACAAGCTCGATTGGGACCACCCGTTCCACATGCACGGCTTCTTCTTCCAGGTGCTGAACGGGGAGGCACAGCCCACAGAATGGAAGGACACCATCAACGTCCCGGTCAGAAAGACAGTGAAGATCGCCATTCACTACGACGAACGGCCTGGCATGTGGATGTTCCACTGCCACATCCTCGACCACGCCGATGCGGGAATGATGGGGATGTTGCATCTGACCTCGGGATCGGGAGGCCACCATGGCGACCCCTGATCGGGCTCAGCTCCCCGAAGATCCACGAGTGACCGTGCTCGCCCAGCAACGGACGTTGCGGAGATTCCTCGAGAACGTGGTGGACCTTGCGCAGGCGGCCTCGGGCGGCGATGAGGTGGGCGTCGCGCTGCTCTCATACGCCGCTTTGGGGGTGCAGGTGGCCTTCGAGAGGCTCGTCGCCACGGAAGAGAGGGTGATGTTGCCCGTCCTCGAGGCCGAGCTGCCGATGGGGCCCGAGCGGATCGCCAGGTGGCGCCTCGAACACGGCAGGAAGCTGCGCGATCTCACGGCCATCGTGGAGGGAGGTACCCGGGATGCGTCGGTCCTGGCCGACACACTCCGCGCAATCGCCATCGACCTGCTTGCCCCTCCTCGATGATGAAGAGCGGACCCTGCTTTCCGCAGGCCAATTCCAGCAGCCGTGGCCTCGCGTCCCCAACTGATCGCGAGGCCGAGCCCAGGCGAGACCACGCTGTGCGCGCGTCAGTCCCTCCCTACCTACCGCGCATCTGCGCTCGCGAGGCGCGCCTCAGCGGCTCGCCTTGGTAGCTGCCAGGCGAGGACGAGGATCGCCACCGTCGCGATCGCCGTGGCTGGCTGCATCCAGGACCGATAGCCAATGATGGCGATCTGGGCGACGAGCCAGCCGGCGAGGACCGCGGTGGCTCCGACGGCCGCTCGTCGCGCGATCGCCAGGCCGGCGAACACCGCGATCGCGGCCAAGAGGCAGGCCCCGCCCACCACGACGAGGAGAATCAAGCTGGGAAGGCGATAGCTGGAGAACGGGCTGCCTTGCAGCCACTCCCGTGAGACGCCAGCCGCCCCAACCAGGCCGTAGTACCCGCCGCCAAAGGCGTTGAGCGCAATGAGGGTCAGCAGGCCGCCAAGCGCGTATCGCACCCACCTTCGGTGGAGGGAAGAGGGCAAAGGCGTGGGTGCAGCACCGGCCCGATCGCGGCGGCGCACGAAGAACTTTCGAAGCTCTTCGACCCACAAGACCAGGCTGCCCAGAACGCCCAGGGCGATCACGGTCTCGAGACCGAAGGGCACCGTGTGAAAGACGCGATTGAGCGGCGGCAAGAAGACGACCGCGACCTGCAGGAGATTGCCGACGACGAGGCCGCCCACCAGCCAGGGGTTCCTGAAGATGTCGAGGGTCAGGGCGGAGCGACGCTCCGAGCGGCAGTTGAGCACGTTGAACCACTCGCAGATCGCCAGGAGCGTGAAGGTCTCGGTCTGGGCGACCGCGGTGGGCACGCCGATTGACAGTCGCCAGATGAACCAGCCCATGACGATCGCGACGATCGTTGGTGTCATGACGGCCATGCGCAAAAGGAGGGGACGGCTGAGGAGACGCTCGCGCTTCGAGATCGGTGGCCGGCGCATCTCGTCGCCCTCCGCCGGCTCCATGACCAGGTTGATGGTGATGAGCCCCTCGGTGACCAGGTTGTTCCAGAGGATCTGCACGGCCACGAACGGGGGCGGATAGCCAAGCGAGAGAGCCAGCACGAGCACCGCCACTTCGGCGATCGAGGTCGTGAAGAGCAGCAGGACCGCCTTCTTGATGTTGCGGTAGACGACGCGGCCTTCTTCCACCGCGGTCACGATGGACGCGAAATTGTCGTCGGTGATGACGATCTTGGCGGCTTCCTTGGCAACCTCGGTCCCGGTCACGCCCATGGCGACACCAACGTCTGCCCGGACCAAGGCAGGCGCGTCGTTGACCCCGTCACCCGTCATGGCGACGACCTCGCCACGCTTTTGGTAGGCCTCGACGATGCGGAGCTTCTGCGCGGGGTGGACGCGCGCGAAGACCGAGATCCCCTCGATCTTCGCGGCCAGCGCGGCGTCGGTCATCTCGTCGAGCTCACGCCCATCGACCGCGTCGTCGCCTTGCAGGGCGATCCCCAGGCTGCGTGCGATCGCGAGGCCGGTCGCCTTGTGATC
>JANNNO010000234.1:0-6688 GCA_031398585.1 Myxococcales bacterium
CATCAGGTCGGGCGTGAACTGAATGCGCCCGAAGCTGAGGTGCAGAACGTCGGCCAACGTCTGAATCAGCAGCGTCTTGGCCAGACCGGGCACGCCCACGAACAGGCAATGACCGCGCGCGAACATCGCGATGAGAAGGTGATCGATGACGTCGTTCTGACCGACGATGCGCTTGCCGATCTCGGCGGTCAGGATCTGCCGCGCTTCGTGCAGCTCTCGCGCGGCTTCGAGATCCTTGTCCTGGCGCGCGGGATCGCCCGGGGCGGTCGCCGTCTGCCCGTGGCCGACGACCCCCTGGCCGACCACCCCGTGTCCGACCACGTGGATCGGACCGGCGCCGGGCGAGGTCCCCTCTTCGTCTACTGCCAGCGCCTGATCGGGTGACAGGGGCGGGGCCGGGCGGTGCTCGGGCATCGTGGTGCAACAGAATGCCACGCGCGACGGTTCGGGGCAAAGCACCCTGGCGCGGCGCCGCCAGCACCCGGGCGGCACCCGTGCATGGCGGCCCTCTCGACGCGTGCCCGTCGCCTCGCCGTCAGAGCGGCAGGTTGCAGGGGTTGTTGTTGGGGGCGCCGGCCGGGTGAGGGCAGTGGTTCATGGCGTTGCTCGCCGAGGTGCTGGCCACGCAGAGGTGGTAAGCGGTGCACGACTTCTGGGCGGGCGTGTAGGAGCCATAGCGCGTGAGGCAGGCGCCCATGTCGGCGAACTTGCCCGCGGCGGTGCCGAAGCCACAGATCGACTGCACTTGCATGCAGAAGACGCCGGCCGCAACGTCGGTCATCGTTTCGGGCGTTTTGCAGGTGGCGAAGGGATCCCCCGCGGTGTCGCCGCTCGGCGGTGCGGTGTCGACCGCCACGATCGGCGTATCGGCCGCGGCGGTCTCGCTGACAGCGAAGTCGGTGGAGGTGTCGGCCACCACGTCACCGGCGCCATCGCCGCCTGCGTCCGCCGTGGAGCCGTCGCCACCGACGTCCGATCTGCCGCCATCGGCCCGGCTGCCGTCGCCCGTGGCATCGCTGGTCGCGTCTGCCTTCACGGAGCCGTCGGCCATGCGGTTGGTGTCGTCATCGTCGTCCCCACAGCCGAATGCAGTGAGCGCCAGGGCCAACGTCGCGATGGTCAGTGTCCGCATCCCAATTCCTCCGTGGTTAAGGCAAAACACGCTTTAGCGCGCCTACCATAAGCAGGTTTCTAAGCGAATGGAAGCGGGCGGCCCCACCGCGTGGGGCCGCAGACCGTCACTTCAACGTGGCCGCGGGCGGGGCGCGGCCGCGGGATGGCCTTCGGGGCTCGCGTCACGCGCCAGCTCGCGGCAGTGCCGGGCTGCGCGTTCACGGCGCGTGTTCGCCTTGGGATCCTTGGAGTCCTTGGAATCTTGGGGAAGCTTTTCGTAGGCCTCGGCCAGCGTGCAATGCACGCCGGGATCGAAGGGATTGGTGCCGATGGATCGCTCGAGCGCGACGACGGCGTCAGCCGGCCGCCCGGTCTCGAGCAGAGCGCGCCCCGCGATGTAGTGGGGCCAGGGCAGCTCGGGCTGCATGGTCCGCAGCCCCTCGACCGCCTTCAACGCCCGGTCGGGCTGGCCGAGCGCGAGGTAGGTCCGCCCGAGCTTCACGTCGAACAGCCAGTGAGAGGTGCCGGCCAGCTTGGCACCCTTTTCGTATTCGATGGCGGCGGCGCGCGCGCGGTTGCGACGTAGGAGCATGTTGCCGAGCCGCAGATACCGCGACGGCGCGGTCATCGACATGATCTCCTCGTCCTCGCTCGGCCCCCTGTGCGAGGCGATCGCCGAGCTCTTGCGGAACTTGCGTTCCACCGGGTCCATGCCGGGAAACAGGCGGTATTTCTGCGCCACCATGAACGCCTTCCAGCCTCGTTCGAACTCCGGCCAACTTGCGCCCCAGGCGCGCGCCACCGCCGTCCGAGCGTCGGTGCCGTCTCTCACGGCGGTGATGGCCGTGCGCAAGGCCTCCATACCGCCTTTGGCGTGCAAGGAAGCTATCGCCGTCACGACCTCGGCGAAGGCCAGCGATGCGTCCTCCGCGGTCGGCAGCTTGGCCATCGACGGGTGCATGCGATCGAACGAGATGAGCTTGTTCGACTGCAGCGCCCGCGCCAGTTGGTGCTGCATGACGGGAGGCAGATCTGCACTCGGCTGATCGCGCCAGCGTCGCTCGAGAAACTTCGCCAAGCCCTCCTGTAGCCAGACCGGCGCTTGGTCACGCGACAACGACGAGACCGCGTAGTGCACCAGCTCGTGCCCGAGGGTGTCGAGCCAGGGATAGCCGTACGAGAGCGCGCGCGGGCTGGTGGCCATGAGGCGGGCCCACTTGCACAGCGCGATGGTGCCGGTCCGTTGGACCTCGGCCTCGGTCAACGTCGAGACCGCCGCCAGGTCGGAGGGGCTGCGGTAGATGTCGACGTGGATCGGGCGTTCGGGGACGTAACCGAGATCGGCCGACAGGGTGGCCAGCGCGGCTTCCAGCGTCTCGAGCGCCTCGTCGGCCAGCACGCCGTCCTCGGGCGGGTGGCGCAGGACGAAGTGCCGCGAGCGCTGCTCCCGATGTCCGTCGGTCGCCTTGTGCGCGGCTTCGGCCAGCGCGCCGAGGCTCTTGATGTTGGGATCCTCGGGCGCCAGTTGCATACCCGCGCGCAGCTTCGCCACGGCTCCCGAATAGTCGCCGGTGAGAAAGAGCGCGTAGCCCCGCAGGTAGAGCGCTTCGGGCGTCCCGCCTTGCAACCGCTCGATCTCGGCCAGCGCCGCTTCTCCCTCGTTGAATCGCCACTCGTCGAGCAGCTTTTCGGCACGCACCCCTTCGGGCGAGGGCGACATGGCTCCCGAAGCCCGGCTCATGGGCACCTGTGCGACGGCCACACTCGTCAGCGCCGCCATCGCCAACGCCGGCATCACCGCCCATGCCCACCGGTCGCCCCGCCAGGCTGGAAGGCCAGCGGGGCTCACTTGACCAGCTCCTCGTAGTACTTGCGAACCTCTTCGCCGTAGCGTTCTGGCGCCTTTTCCCGCATCGCCTCCATCAACTCCTGCCGCCATTCGCGCGGGGCCTTGCTCTCGTCGGCGCCCGGGATGCGCACGAGCTCGCGTTTGTTGTTGCGGGGGCTCTGCCCGCTTTCGCCCTGCATGCTCTCGCGCAGCTTGGACAGTCGGTCGGCGGCGTCGCGCGCCTTGCCGCTGCCGTCGCGGGCGTTGTTGCGGGATAGCTCGCCCTGCGCTTCGCCCATCTGATCGCCGATCTCGCGCAGCTCCTTGGCGGCCCGATCGAGCTCGGGGGCCTCGCCGGTCTTGCCGCCCGCCTCCTTGGCCAGCTCACCCGCTCGTTGCTGCAGGTTCTTCTGCTGATCGGCCATGCCCTGCGCGCGCTGCCGCTGCTCGGGGGTCATGCGTTCGCCGCCTTTGGGAATGAGGCGTTCGAGGCCCGACGAGATCTCCTGCGCGGCGCTGCCCGCCTCGTCCATAGCCTCTTCGAAGTCGCGTGTGACCGCCGACTTCGTCCGTTTGCCCTCCGCTCGCTTGTCGAGATTCTGTCGCAGTCTTCGCAGGCTCGAGACGGAACGTTCTGCCTCTTTGCGGACCTCGCCCCATTCGCGTTCCGGTAGCAACCGGCTCATCTGCTCAGCGCTCTCTTGCGCGCGCTTCAGCTCGTCTTCGGAGTCGTCATCGAGCTCGCGCGGCTTCTGCTGCGCCAGCCGGGTTCGCATGCGCTCGAGCTTGTCTTTGGTCTCCTCGATGAACTTGTCGAGCTCGGCGGCGCGCTCTTTTTCCAGGGCCGCTTCGGTCTCTGCGGCCAGCGCCGCGCTGTCTGCCGCCAGCGAGCGCTCGTCGCCCTCGAGATCGCCGAGCTTCTTCATGGTCTCGGACAGCGCCTTGTTCTCCTGCGGGAAGCGGTTCTCGCCGAACTCCTGCGCGTTGTTGCCCAGCATGCTACGCACCCGCTGCAGCGATTCGCCCAGCTCGTTGAGCGCCCGTTCGAGCGACCCCGCGTCACCCTTGTCGAGCAGGTTGGCGAAGGAGCGCGCCTTTTCCATCACGTCGTCGAGTTGCGGGAGGTTCTGCCATTCGGTGGCGACCTCGTTGCGCGCTTTCAAGCTGGCGATCTTCTCGGCCAGCTGTTCGATGCGCGCCCGCAACTCGCGAATCTCGCGCTCGAGCTGCGCGCGTAGGGCGGGATCCTTGGTGGCGCGGTAGCGCGCCAGAAGATCCTGTAGCCGCGAAAATGCGTCGGTCAGGTTGCGTGCCAGTGCAGCCAGATCTTCCAGCCGCTGCCGTCCGATCACATCGTCGAGCAGCAAGATGGCGGTCTCGAGCTCGCCGATGTGGCGTGGGCCGCTCTGCCTGAGCCGATCGAAGTGATTGGCCTGCAGCGGCCCTGGTGTCGCCCGCACCCGCAATTGGCGCAGGATCGTCTCTTCTTCTCGCAGCCGCGCCCCCAGGCGATCGGCAACCTGGGCCAGCGACGCCAGCACGCTCTTGGTCGTGTCGCCCGTGCGTCGCTGCTCGTCGATGACCTGGCCGAGCGCAGCTACCTGAGCTGCCTCGACGTCGTGAAGCGAGAGCCACAAGGCGAGCTTCGGTGAGAGATCGCGCGAGGCGGTGGTGCCCCAATCCTCCAGGGCCTCGAGCCGCTCGGCCAGGTTGTCGATCAAACGATCGAGGACCTCACGCTGCCGCACCAGCTGTTCGTCGAGATTGTCGCGTGGGTCCTGCACCACGATGGTCAGCGACCGCGAGGATCCGGTCTTGGCCCCGAGCACACGATCGTTGTCCTTGGCCTCGATCCGGTAGCTGACGGTGGTGCCGGACCCCGCGGCGCTGAGGTCAGGGTCGAAGACGGTTCGCCCTTGTGCCAAGCGATCCGTTCCTGCCTCCTTGAGCCGCATCCGCTGTTCCTTGCCGTCGTCGATGCGGTAGACGAGATCGATCTGGCCAAGGCCGTAGTCGTCGCTGACCGAATAGCCGACCTCGACCGGCCGAGGCGTGGGCAGCTCCAGGCGATCCGCGGGCCCGAAGATTTCGACCCGGGGTGGCTGGTCGGCCTCGGCGACGATGCGGTGGCCGCGGGCCTCACGCGTCGGTCGCCCGAGCAGCGGCACCATGAAGACCCGAAACAGATCGCTGCGATTGACCGCGAAGTGAGCTTCCATGCGGCCGTCGCGCACCAGCACCGGCAGCTCGCCGGTCTCGCCGTTCTCACCCAGCAGCAGCGTCACCTCGCGTGCACGGCGGAGCAGGCGGGCGGTGATCTTCACCTTGGTCCCGCGCGGGGCCACCACGTCGCCAGTCGAGCCCTCGACGACCCGGGCCGGCAATCGGGTGTGCGGCGGGAAGGTGTAGGCGATCGAGATGTCGGCCAACAGCGGCTCGTGGCTGACCACCGCGCCCTCGAAGCGAGTCGGTTGATGCAGGAGCAGGGTGAGCCCGCGCCGGACCGAGGCAGGCGACAGCCACGCGGCCAGGGCCACGACCACCGCGGCGCCGGCAAAGGCCGCTCCAGCGATCGCCGCCGGGCGCAGGGGCACGAGTGTCCGCGGGTCGAGGGGCACGGTGGCTTGCGCGACCGCGGCGAAAAACGCGTCGAGAAAACCTCGCGAGCCAGCACCACCCGCCGATGTCGGGGCCCCACCGTCCTTGGCGGCCACGTTGCCGTCGGAAGCGACCACGTCGCCGCCGGGAGCGTTCACGTCGCCGTAAAAAGTCTGCTCGGAGAGCTCGACCGCCGACACCAGATCACTGGCGATTGGGGGCTGCCGCCGCCCGACGAAGATGGCGACACCGCGCCAGCTCCGCAGGCGCCGCAAGGAGCCGAAGAACAGCGCTATGACGCCCAGCAGTGTGACGAACGACAACACTGTGCCGGTGAGTCCCGGCCAGAAGCTGGCGGGGCCAACCCTCGCCGCCACGAGCGCCATGACGAGGATCAGCGCGAGCGCGGCGGCCAGCGTCGTACCACCCCACCTGAGTGTCGCTTCGAGGGCGGCGCGCCGCCGCACCACCCGCAGAAAGCCGCGGATCTTTTGGATCTCGCTCATGAAACTCCGCAGCGCGCATCTTAGCCCGGAATTTCGCGCCCGTCCGGTGCCGCGGGCGCGCCGCTGCCGTCCATCGGCGAAAACGCAACTCCGGGCGGTGTGATCCGGAGCATGAAAAACCGGTCTCCGGCTTGCAGAAGAGACCAGGCATGAACAGCTTGGTGCCCGCTTTCAGCCCGGTTGCCACCGACCGTTCGACCAAGACGCCACAGTCGTGCGAGGCGAATGTGTCTCGGGGGCCAAAAGAGCGTCCGGCCACGCCGGCGCCGAACTCGTCCGCAGCCGAGCTGGCGGCGGACAAGCCCGAAACGGATCCGCGGATTGCAGCCGCGCGCGCGGGCAACAAGGCAGCTTTCGAGGCGTTGCTGACCGAAGCGCGCCCGCGGGCTTTGTGTGTGGCGATGAAAGTTTTGCACAACCCCGATGACGCCGAAGACGCGGTTCAAGACGCGTTCTTGAAGGCGTGGCGCAACCTTGGTCGCTTCGAGGGGCGTTCGGCTTTCACCACCTGGATTCACCGGATCGTGATGAACAGCAGCCTCGATCTCGTGCGGCGGCAGTCGTGCCGTCCCGGCGCGGGCGGTGAAGAGCTGAGCGAGCGGCAGGAACGGGCGGAAGAATCCAACACCGACACGCCCGAGCG
>JANNNO010000265.1:0-9751 GCA_031398585.1 Myxococcales bacterium
TCTCGCGACGGATGAGATCTTCGATCAGCTGTCGAACGATGGCGCCACGGGGATGCCACAGAACGAAACCCGGGCCGACCAGGTCGTCCACGGAGAAGAGGTCGAGCTCGCGGCCGAGGACGCGGTGGTCGCGGCGCTTGGCCTCTTCGAGGCGCACCAAGTGCTCGTCGAGCTCCTTCTGCGACCCGAAGGCCGTCCCGTAGACCCGCTGGAGCATCTGGTTGCGCTCGTCGCCGCGCCAGTAAGCGCCCGCGAAGGAGAGCACCTTCACCGCCTTGATCTCGCCGGTGCTAGCCACGTGGGGCCCCCGGCACAGATCGATGAAGTCGCCGTGCTGGAAGATCGAGATCTCTTCGCCTTCGGGCAGCGATTGGATGATCTCGACCTTGAAGGTCTCGCCGCGGCTGCCGAACATCTCGAGCGCCTCGGCGCGCGAGACCACCTTGCGGGTGAACGGTTGGTTCTCGGCGACGATCTTGGCCATCTCGGCTTCGATCCGGGCCACGTCGTCAGGCGTGAAGGGTTCGGTCTGAAAGTCGTAGTAAAAGCCGGTCTCGATCGAAGGACCGATTGCGACCTTGGCGTTCGGGCGAAAGCGGCGAACGGCGTCCGCCATCACGTGCGAAGCCGAATGGCGCAGGCGCGAGAGCGGATCGTCAGGAACGTCGCCCTTGTCACGCGGCCGAATCACCGGCTTGCTGGCTCCGCCGTGCGCGCCGCACGACGCGCTCGGCTCATGCCCGTCGCCGACCAGGGAGACCGGCTCGCTCACGACCGCGCCCCGGCCACGACCCCAAGCCCTACCCCACCACGAACCAACTGACTTCGAATCGGACTCATCGCGGTCACCGTTCCCAGATCGACTGCGGGACCTGCGGGACGGCCGGACAAGCCTGTAGGCACGGGCAGGATTGAACTGCCGACCCCCACCGTGTCAAGGTGATGCTCTTCCACTGAGCTACGTGCCTTCAAAACCCCGTTCAGACCGCGTACCTTAACGATCGCGCTGCGCAAGTCAAGGCTCTTTTGGCCGGTTATTCGCGCGGTTAGCTGCCCCACGGTGTGCGTTCCCCCGGACGCCCGATGCGGGGTCAGACGCCCCGCACCTCGGCGCCCCAGATGTACTTGTGCAGCTGCAGATTGAGCCGGGCGGGCAACGCGTCTCGCAGCATCCAGTCGACCAGAACCCGCGGAGCGAGCTGCCCGTGACTTGGTGACAAGAGCACCTCGGTACGGCCGCCGAGACCGCGCGTGCGGATGAGCTCGGCCGCCCAGCGGTAGTCGGCCTCGTCGCAGACGACGAACTTGACCGCGTCGCAGGGCCGCAGACCGTCGAGCACTTCGGGACGCATCCGATGGGACTCACCCGAAGCAGGCGTCTTCACGTCGACGATGCGAATCACGGCCTCCGGCAGAATGGAGACGGGGTGAGCGCCGGAGGTCTCGATCATCACGCGGCGGCCATCCGCCAACAGCAACTCCGCCAGCGCGGCGATCTCGCGCTGGAGCATCGGCTCGCCCCCGGTGAGCAGGACGAGCGGGGTGTCGAGCCGGCGCACCTCGTCCAGAATCTCGTCGAGGCTCATGTCGCGCCCGCCATAAAAGGCGTAGGCAGTATCGCAGTAGCCGCACCTGAGGTCGCAGCCGGTCGTGCGCACGAGGGTGCACGGCAGTCCCGCGTACTGCGTCTCCCCCTGGACGCTTCGGTAGATTTCGCTGATCCGCATTCGCTGCCCGGGAAAAGAGCACGTCGGCCCGCCCGAGGCCAGCCCCACCACCGCCGGCACGCCGCGCTGGTTGTCCCACGGTGCCCCTCGCCTGCGCCGCGCCGTTGTCCGATATAGTCACGCCATGGCATCCACGACGTTCGTGCCGGCGGATCGGGAGGAGATCTTGGTGGCGGGCGATGGCGTGAAACTTCACGTCGCGCACTTTCAGCCCAAAGGGACGCCGATTCGCAATCTGGTCGCCGTGCACGGCTTCACGACCTACTCGGCACCGTATGGGCACTTCTTCACGCGCCTTGCCGAGCTGGGGGTCGCAGTCACCACTTTCGACTGCCGCGGGCATGGCCGCTCGGGCGGACAACGCGGCTACGTGAGGAGGTTCGAGGTCTTCCACGACGACCTCGCCCTCGTCGTGGCCGCCGCCCAAACGAACTTTCCTCAGCTCCCTTGGGCCCTGCTCGGCCATAGCCACGGGGGAACCATCGCCATTGACGCGGTATTGGCCGGCAAGCTGAAGCCGGAACGCCTGGTCCTGGCGGCTCCCTGGCTCGGACTGCTCATGAAAGTCACCGGTTGGAAGATGGCAATGTCCGGCCTCATGTCGCGCCTGTGGCCAACGCTCGCGCTCGACAACGAGATCAAGCCCGAGCACGGGTCGCGCAACCCGGCCGTGATCGACGCCTTCTGGAAGGACGCCAACATCCATCACGTCGCCGCGGCTCGCTGGTTCACCGAGGTGCTCGCCGCCCAGGCG
This sequence comes from Myxococcales bacterium, assembly GCA_031398585.1. GTDB lineage: Bacteria > Myxococcota_A > Polyangia > Fen-1088 > Fen-1088 > JANNNO01. Next base: position 2,482 of record JANNNO010000265.1, read on the forward strand.
CGCATCCGCGACTCCGGCGCCAGCCTGTCGGTTCCGACGCTGCTGCTGTCGGCCGGCGGCGACCGTGTCGTCGACAATCAGCCGATCGACGCACTCGCCACCGCGGCGCCGCGCTTCGTACAGGCCAAGCGTTATGAGGGCCTGTACCACGAGCTGTTTCTCGAACCCGAGTGGCAAGACGTGCTGTCCGACGTCGCACGTTTCTTGACCGCACCGACCGACAAACAAGCGCAAGACGCAGGTGCGGGTCTGTCTTTGCCCGCTATACTTCCTTCACCCCCGTGAGCCACCTCGTCGCCTACGTCGGAAACGAGCCGGAGCACCTCGCTTGCGCCCTGGTTTCAGCGCGCGCGGCCCTCTCGACGCCTGCAGCGCCGGGACGGGGGCCGGCTGGTTGGGGACTCGGATTCATCCAGGGCGGCGACGTGCTTTTGCAGAAGCGACCACGCTCCGAAGTGACCAACGTCGACTTCTTTACCCTCACGCGGGATCTGAGGGCCGACGCCTTCATCGCAAGGGGCGGAGCCAGTGACGAGGTCCCGATCAGCGCCGAGGACTCGGACCCGTTCCGGTTCCGCGCGATGTTGATGGGGTCGATCGGTCCTGCCGAGTCGCTCGACCCGGTTCGCGAGAAGATTCTCTCGAGCATTCCCGAATTCCTGCGGAGGAACATTCGCGGGCGCTCTGCGGGTGAGCTCCATTTTCACCTCTTTCTCTCCTTCCTACACGACGCGGGCTCGCTCGAGCCGCAGCTGCTCGAACCCGAACCGATCGGGCGGGCGCTCAGGGAGAGCACGGCTTTCGTGGGCCGCCTGCTGGCCGACGCGGGCGCACCCAAAGCCGAGCTCGCGGCCATTGTCACCAATGGGCGTTCGCTGGTCGCGCGCGCAACGGACTTCCCGATTCAGTACCTCACCACCAACGGCATCATCGACTGCACGGTCTGCCGGCAGACCCACACCATGGCCGGCGGTGCCGACGGACGGCGGTTCGCTCACGACACCTTGCGCGCGGTCGTCGTCGAGGCGAGCCCGAAGTCTCCTGTGCGTCCCGGCTGGAACGCGGTCCCCGCGGGCGCCACGTTATTGGTCGAGCTCGGGCGCGCGGCGCCGATTGTCGACTAACTGACGCGCGATCGCGGCCTGCGTAACTGCGCGCGGCTCAGCCCGAGAGCGTGATCGCTTCGGTACCGGCGTTCGTCGTCAGGCGGTGGCCCTTGCGGCGAAAGTAGATGAAGAACGTCTGGATGATCGACGCGACGGGCACTGCGAAGAGCGCGCCGACCAAGCCGTAGCTGTGCTCGCCGGCGATCAGGGCAAAGACCACCAGGACGGGGTGAATCTTGGCAGCGTCGCCCATGACCTTGGGGTTGAGGTAGTTCGCCTCGACCATATGGATCGCGATGATCCAGCCTGTCACCTTCACACCCTGCATGACGTCGAAGCGCCCCGAGGAGACCAGAGCGATGGCGACGATCGGGATCGACGACAAGATCGACCCGAAGATCGGAATCAAGCTCATCACCGCGGCGATGCCCGCCAGCAGCAGCGGGTACTTCACCTGGAAGATGACCAGACCTATGTACGTGAGCACGCCGTTGATGAGGCAGATCAGCAGCTGTCCGCGCACCACGCCCGAAAGCCCACGATCGATTCCGCGGGCGATGTGATCGTAGTCGGTCCCGAAGGACTCGGGCACCAGCGAGCGAATGAACCCGCGGATGCGTTGCAGGTCGATCAGGATGAAGGCCGCCACCATCAAGACGAGCGTCAGCCGCGCGATGCCTCCAATGAGGCCGGTAGCGGCTTTCTGCCCCCACTCGAGCGCGCGTTTGCTCTGCGATTCGGTGGTGCGGATCCGCTCGGCGATCCACTGCTTGAGAGATCGCTCCCAGCGCCCCTCTCCTTTGGGTAGAGGATCATCGGGCTTGGGCGGAGCCACGAGGTAGCCGCCGTCGCTCGGCCGCACCTCGAGGCCGAGGCCACTGACATCGATGCGATACCGTCCGTCGCCGAGCGGCTCGAGCACGACGCCGGTCGGCGCCAGGGCGGGCGGCGTCGGCAAGGTCTCGGCGACTGCGGCCTGGGTGCCCGCTCCGAAGCGGACGTCGACCCAGCTGCCAATACGGGGCAGGTATTCCTGGTCGAGCTTACGAAACAGCTCGGGCGCTTCGCGGAAGACCCGCGCAATGTCGCCCGAGAGCTTCGGGATGAAGTACCCGATGAAGAGTCCCAGCACCGCCAGGATGTTGATGTAAAGCAGAATGACGGCGAGGCCGCGAGGGAAGGGCCTGCCGCCGACGCGCAGCCGCGCCATGCGATCCACCACCGGCGCCAAGATGTACGCCACGAGGATCGCGAAGACGAACGGCAGCGCGACGTCGCGAAAAATGTAGACGACGAAGACGCAGAAGAGCGCGAAGCCCCAGAGCTTCGCGAAGCGACGCGCCCAGGAGAAGAAGCGCAGCCCTCGTCCGGGAGCCCCGCCCTCCTCCACTGCCGCCACGTCAGTGCCGGTCACCGAGGCCGGGCCTGTGCCCTGCCCCAGTGAGCCGCCACCTGGAGGTTGGGGATCCGAAGGTCCCCGCTCATCAGCCACGCGCGCGCTCGGCTATTCCGACGACTTGCGAGTCTGTTGCGCGATGGCCGCAAACTTCTCGCGCATGACATCGCCGAGGGTCGCGGTCGGCGCGCCGCCGGTGAAGCCCTGCGCATCGGCCACTTCCTCGGCCCGCGCTGCCGAGCGGAAGGACAGACCGATCTTTCGCTCCCCGTTGTCGATGCTGATGATCTCGGCTTTGAGGTTGTCGCCGGGCTTCACGAAGTTCTTCGGGTCCTCGATCCGCTGATCGGCGAACTCGGAGACGTGAATGAGGCCTTCGACGCCGCGTTCGATCTCGACGAAGGCGCCGAAGTCGAGGACCTTGATCACCTTGGCGTCGACGATGCGGCCGACCGGGTAATCGTAGGGGATGCGATCCCACGGATCCGGCACGAGCTGCTTGATGCCGAGCGAGACCTTGGGCTTCTCTCCGTCGAACTCGATGTTGAGCACGACTGCCTCGACCTCGTCACCCTTCTGAAAAATCTCAGAGGGGTGCTTGACCCGCTGGGTCCACGAGAGGTCGGAGATGTGCACGAGGCCGTCGATGCCTTCCTCGATCTCGACGAAGATACCGAAGTCCGCGATGTTCCGGACCACGCCTTTGACGACGGTTCCCGGCGGGTACTTCTCCTTCAACGAGGCGAACGGGTTCGGCTCGAGCTGCTTCATGCCGAGGCTGATGCGGTTCTGGCGTGGATCGATGTCGAGCACGACCGCCTCGACCGTGTCGCCGATGGCGAGCACCTTCGAGGGGTGCTTGACCCGGCGGGTCCACGACATCTCGGAGACGTGGATGAGACCTTCGATGCCCTGCTCGAGCTCGATGAAGGCGCCGTAATCCTTGAGCGAGACGACCTTGCCGCGCACGACCGTGCCGGGCGGGTACTTCTCCTGGGCGTGTGTCCAGGGGTCTTCCATCATCTGCTTCAAGCCGAGCGAAACCCGTTCGGTCTCGCTGTTGAACTTGAGCACCTTGACCCGAACGTGATCACCGACCTGGAAGAGCTCCGAGGGGTGAGTGACGCGGCCCCAGGACATGTCGGTGATGTGGAGAAGACCGTCGATGCCGCCGAGGTCGATGAAGGCGCCGTACTCGGTGAGGTTCTTGACGATACCCTCGACGATCTGGCCTTCCTTGAGCTTGTCGAGAGTCTGCTCCTTGAGCTCGGCGCGCTCTTTTTCAAGCAGCACGCGGCGAGAGAGCACGATGTTGCCGCGCTTCTTGTTGAACTTGATGACCTTGAAGCGGTGGGCTTTGCCGATGTACGCGTCGAGGTTGCGAACCGGACGCAGATCCACCTGTGAGCCAGGCAAGAAGGCCTTCACGCCGCCGCGGATGGTGACCGAGAGGCCGCCCTTGACCCGCGTGCTGATGGTCCCTTCGATCAGCTCGTCGCGCTCACACGCCGCCGAGATCTCGTCCCAAACTTTGAGGCGGTCCGCCTTCTCCTTGGAGAGAATGCACAGACCGTGTTCGTCTTCGCGGCTCTCGAGGAAAACGTCGACGTCGTCGCCGACCTTGACCGAGATCTTCCCTTCAGCGTCGATGAACTCGGAAGCGGGGATAGCGCCTTCGGACTTGTAGCCGATGTCGACAATGATGTTTTCATTGTTGATGGCAATGATTCGACCCTTGACGATGTCCCCTTCTTTGAGGTCCTCGTGTTTGAGCGATTCCTCGAAGAGGGCGGCGAAGCTGTCTTCGCCAGGCAAGGGGGCATTGCTACCGGACATCAAAGTCGAATTCATGAATTTCCTTTGGCACCAAACGACGAGACGGCATCACGCTCACCTCATCGGCCACGCTCCGGCAGTCTGGCCGTGCGCGACGTTGGGGTTGTCGACCCCGCGTCCCCGACCATCGGGGGCGCGAAAGGCGGGAAAAGCTAGCTCCTGGCGCGCCCCATGTCAACGGGAAGCGCCGTTCCGAAGCGACGGCAGCGCCCTCGCGGGCACTGCGCCTGCGCGGGTCGATGTTCCTGGCGTCGTTGCGTAGGTGTGGCCTGACGAGCGCGCTCGGTCAACCGCCGCGCTCGCGAACCAGCCGCTCCATCAGCGCCACCACTTCCACGATGTTCTTGCCGTCAGTATCGATCTCGACGGCATCTGCGGCGCGCTTCAACGGCGCCACGGCGCGACCGCTGTCCCGCGCGTCACGCTGCTGCAATTCCGCCAGGACCTCCGCGAAGGGCGCGGGTCGGCCCTGGGCCTCGAGCTCGAGCAGCCGGCGGCGCGCCCGTTCTTCCGGGGTCGCGGTCAGGAAGAACTTCGCGAAGGCGTTGGGAAAAACCACAGTGCCGGTGTCGCGGCCTTCGGCGACCGTCCTCTCCCGTGCCCCGATGACCTGCTGCAGGCCAAGCAGCGCCGCTCGCACCTCGGGCAGCGCCGAGACTTTGGACGCGCCCTGCGAAATCTCGGGTGCACGAATGTCGTCGGTGACGTCCTTGCCATCGACAAGGACCCGATTGACGCCGCCTTCGGGCTGAAACCGAATGCGGAGCTTGGCCGCGAGATCACCCACGGCCGGGCCGTCCGCCCAGTCGATGCCGAGCTGTCGGGCCGACAGGGCCACGGTCCGATAGAGTGCTCCGGTGTCGAGAAAGCTGTACCCGAGTCGGGTAGCCAGCTGGCGGGCGGTGGTCGATTTGCCAGCGCCTGCTGGGCCGTCGATCGTCACCACGGCGTTGGATTCGCTGCTCATGAGGCGGGGCGGGACCCTAGCACGAGCCGGCGGCTCTCTTCTGCTTCCCTGATGTCACCTGATATCATTGGAGGCGATGGGTGTTGCATGGGGGTGGCGAGCTCGCGCGTTGGCGGGGCTGTCGATAGGGATGGGGCTGCTGGGCGGGGGCTGTCAAGGCTCCGGGCGCGCCGGATCGCACGGTGCCGACTGGACGCCACGGGCCGCGGCGGATCTGGGCGCCGAGGTGGCGCGCGTGGCTGGCCAGCCTATCTTCGCGTCCGAGGTGGTCGCCGAGGCGGTCAGGAACGGCGGCTCCTCAGCCGAGGCTCTCGGTCGCGTCATCGACTTTCACCTAATCGCTGAACGCGCGCGCCGCTTCGCGCGGCCGGCCCTGCCCGAGGATCGGGATCGCAAACGGCTCATGGTCGAACGCTTCGTCGAGCGTGAATTCGAGGCGGTCACCCGGCCCGAGCAGGTTCCCGAGGCCCAACTACGAGAAGTCTACAAACGCAACGAGACGCGCTTCGTTCACCCACGCCTGGTCGAGGTCGCACTGCTCAGCGTCTATACGGGACCCGGCATGAAGCCAGCGCCGCGCGCACGTGCCAAGGAGACCGGATACGCCCTGTTCGCCCACGTCTCTGGGCGCCCGGGGCGCACGCCAGAAGATTTCCAGGCGGTGGCCGCCGATCCCGACTGGAAGTCGCGCAAGGTCTCGTTCTGGCGGTTCGTCCAGGGACCGACGCGAAAGTACGGCCCCTTCAACGACAATGTCGCTGGCCGGATCGTCAAGCTGACCCGACCAGGCGAGACCAGCGAACTCATCGTCGACGACAGCGGGTATCACATCGCCCGGTTCGTCGCCGAGGTTCCGCCCAAGAACATCCCCTTCGAAGCGGCGCGAGCCGAGCTGCTGGCCGGATTCTACGAGCCGTGGCGCCAACAACGTTTCTTCGAGTGGACCGGCAAACTCGCGGCGCTCCACGAAACGGAGATCTACGCGACTCGGGTCGCGCCGGGCGCGCCGTCACGAACGGCGCGCTGAATCGCTAACCGGCTTTGCGGAAGCGCGAGAGGTTCGCCGGCAGGACATCGATCTCGGGGAACGATTTGTCGGGATGCAGGGTCTTGGCGCGCGCGAGCAGCTCGGCTTCGGACTCCGGGTTCTTCGGGTCCGGCAAGCAGCACTCGACGGGGCAGACCGCCTGGCAGGCCTCGTGGTCGTGGAACCCGACGCACTCGGTGCAGAGCTTGGGATCGATGATGTAGATGTCATCGCCCTCGCTGATCGCCTCGTTGGGGCATTCGGGCTCGCAAGCCCCGCAGTTGATGCATTCCTCGGTGATGTAAGTGGCCATGGTCGCTCTTCAGTCGCAAAATTCAGGAGCTGGTGGGGGCGCGGCAGACGCCGAAGTCCTCAACGCCACTGCAAAATCGGTTGGAGTCTAGTGAGGAAGCCGGATCGGGTCAACTGACGCCTCAGGATTTGCGTGACGGCGTTGTCGAGCGCCGTGGGCGCGCTCCCGGCGTCATGCGGTGCGCGCCGAGGTGGTAGCGTCATCGCCGCGGACGGCCGCCTCGCCATCGCCCCCGCCGGCCGTCCGACGCGTGCGCAGATTGACCGCCACCAGCTTCGAGACGCCCGGCTCCTCCATGGTGATACCGCAGAGCCGGTCCGCGTTCTCCATCGAACGGCGGTTGTGCGTGATCATGATGAACTGCGCCCGATCGGTCATCTCGCGCAGCATCTGGTTGAGACGGATGACGTTGGCCTCGTCGAGGGGCGCGTCGACCTCGTCGAGCAGACAGAACGGCGATGGCTTGACGAGAAAGATTGCAAAGAGCAACGAAACCGCGGTCATCGCCTTTTCGCCGCCTGACATCAGTTCGATGTTCTGCGCGACCTTCTTGCCGGGTGGGTTGGCGACGATCTCGACGCCGGTCTCCAGCAAGTCTGTCTCGTCGGTCAAAGCCAAACGCGCC
>JANNNO010000035.1:0-14231 GCA_031398585.1 Myxococcales bacterium
ATGAGGATGGCACCGCAAACGACGGTTTGTATGGCGGCATCTACACCCTGGTCAACCAAGCCACACCCGTCTCGCCCGAAGTCGAGAACCTTGGGTTGCAGATCCAGCACCTGCGTGCGCGCGAGGAAGATGTTCCGGGGCTTGAGATCCCGATGAACGATGCCGGCTTGGTGGGCCGCGAAGACAGCAGCGCAGATCGGGAGAAAGAGATCTGCCGTCTCCGCTATCTCCAGGCCGTTTGGATGCCGCAGCAGGTGGTCGGCAAGATCCTCGCCGCGCAGCAACTCCATGACGAGATAGGGAGTCCCCGCTTGCGCCCCGAAGTCCGTCACGGCGACGATGTGCGGATGCTCGAGGCGCGAAAGGTTGGTCGCCTCGCGATGAAACCGTTCCTGCGCTTCCGGATCCATCGCGAGATCGCTGCTCAGGATCTTGAGCGCGACGCGTTTGCCGATCTCCTCGTGCACGGCCTCGTACACCGCGCCCATCCCGCCCGCGCCCAGCTGACGGACGATGCGGTACTTGCCAATCGCGGCGCCCGACAGCACCTGCGCGACGAAGCCCCCTCGCCCGGCTCCCTCGGCATGCCCCTCGACCGGCAGCTCGCTGGCCGTCGCGCGTGTTGCCAACGGATCGCCTTCGCTCGGTGAACGTCCCCTGCTCAAGACGGGGCATCTTAGCCCAAGGTCCGCCCTGGAGGTTCCGGGCGCGTGAGGCGAGCCTGACCGAAGTGCCGCCAATCGATGCAAAGACGCTGCGACGTCGGTGAGCGCCGTCTCGGTGTGAACACGGTCACAGGGGACGCTCGTCGAGGTAGCGTCGACCTTGCCAGGCGGGCGATCGGCTCGTTACCGTGGGGCCATGAGGTTGATCATGACAATGAATCGTTGGTCGCTTGGCGTGCCGCTGCTCCTCGTGCTGTGTGCGGGCGGCGGGTGCGACTCGGAGGGTGGCGGGGGCAATGGGCTCGGCGCTGGGTTTCCAGGGACCGAGACCGGTGGCTCAACACCGATGGGTTCGGATGCGAGCCTTCAGACCAGCTGGCTTTACAACCGGGGCAACGGCGGCATTGCGCTCCGGTTTCGCGACAACGGCGACTTTCAGGAGCGTCGCTACGTCGAACTCCCCGGGGGCGCCATCGGCGTCGAGGACTACAGCGGCACCTTCACGGCCAACGGGGGAACTCTCACTCGCGTCATCAAGACGTCAACCTGTCTTGCGAGTCACGCGGGCGGCCTTCCCGAGACCAAAGCGAACCAGTACCAAATCACGGACGGCAAGCTCACCATCTCCAATGCCGTCTACGTGAAAACGGGCTTCTCCAGCTTCACCAACATGAAGATGGGCTGCGTTTCCACCACGAACGGCACGTTCACACCGATGTGAGACTGACGCCGAGCGCTCTTGTACCGCTCGGCGCCGTTGCAACGCTCAGGCGCCGATTGCGCCGGTTCGTGCCGCGCGATCGCCTACGCGCGGTCGGCGGCGAGCAGCGCGATCGCGGCTTTCTTGATCTCTTCGTGACGCTCGGACTCGATGTTGGTTAGCAGCGGGAGGATCGGGCCCATGTCGGCGATGCCGGCCAGGCCGATCGCCTCGTGCAGGACGCGGATGGGTGAGTACGCGTCGCGCGCGTCCTCGAGCGGAATGTAGCGCTCGCGGATCTTCGCAGCCGTGTCCCAGTCGCCGCGCTTGCAGGCCGCCAGGATCTGCGCCGAGCCGCGCGGCCCCACGCAGACCGACCCGGAGGTGAAGCCGTTGAGGCCGAAGTCGCGCAGGTGGATGATCGCCGGGCGCTCACCGATGCCGCTGACGATGTAACGACGGTCGACGAGATCGACCAGCTTCGACAGGAAGGGATCCTTGAGCGGGTCCTGGCGGACGATGGCGTACTTGATCGCCGCGACGGCGCCGCTGTCGACCAGGGTCTTGACACCCTCGGGCGTCAGATAGCCCTCGGCTTTGACGTACACGATGATGGGGCGGCCGAGAGCGTCGGCGAAGCGGCGCAGGCCGTTGACCGAACCGGCGGGCGTCATCGGGAAAGTCATCGGCAACGCCATCGCGGTCGGGAACTTGCGCGCCTTGAGGATCGCGGCCTGGTCCAGCATCTTGCCGAAATCGGGGCCGACGGCGGGAATCACCCAGGTCTTGGGGGCGGCCAGCTCGGCCAACCCGTCGAGGATCGACGCGTACTCGTAAAGACCGATGTTGTAGAAGTTCGCGTTGCCCCCGTAGAGCAACGTCGAGACGCCGCCCGACTCGATGTGCTTGATCAAGGTCGCGTTGGCGGCCTTGTTGAAGGTGAGATCCGCGTTCCTGGCCAGAGGCGGAACCGCGAGGACAGACCCACCCAAGTCGGCAAAAGAAACGGCGTCGCTTTTCATGGGAATCCTGGCTTGTACTACAGGCCAAGCAGCGTCACAAGCGCGGGATCCCGCCCGACGCGCGCCATCGGCAGGAGTCCCCCGTTCGCGGGGTGGCAGCCCTCTACGGCCGGCCGGTTGCGCGCGAAATTTGGCCCAGTTGCGCCCCGCTCCGCCCTGCAGCCCTGTGGTATAGACTGCCCCGACTTCACATGGGGCTTCTCGATCTCTTCTCGAAGGACAAACGCGGCGAACGTTCTCGCGCCAAGAACATCGAGCGTGCGGTGAACAAGCACGCGCAGTCGCTCGACCGCCTGCGGGCCCTCGAGGCCCTGGCGATCGACGGCTCCGATGAGGCCCTTTATGGCCTGCTGCGGCGTTTTGGCGTCGTCTACCACAAGACGATCGAGGACGAGCAAGAGAAGGACTGGGTTTTCGAGACGCTGGTGGAAAAGGGCAAGGCCGCCCTGCCCGCGGTGAGGCGCTACCTGGTCACCGCCGATTCCATTTCGTGGCCGCTGCGCCTCCTCGAGAAGATCGCGGACCCCGACGAGACGCTGGTCGCTCTCAAGGAGACCATCGGTCGCAACGAGCCCGGGTACGACCGCGACCCGACCAAGAAAATTCAGCTGCTGCACCACCTGTCGCACTTCGACCATCCCGAAGCGGCGTCGCTGGCGGCCCCTTATCTGGAAGACATGGACGAAGGGGTCCGTTACGCCACGGTCGAAGCCCTGATGGCGCAAAAGCGTCAGGAGGTGGCCCTTTCGCCGCTCATCAAGCTGTTCGTCTCCGACCAGGAGGAGAGCCGGCGCATTCGCCTGCTGATCTGTGAAGGCTTCGCTCAGCGCGGCTGGTCGGTGGGCGAGCAACGGGCGGCGTTCGAAAAGAAGATCCCCGAGACCTTCCAGATCGAGCGCGACGGCACGATCAAGAAGCGCGCCTAGGGCAGCGCTTTTCCCGCATCAAGAGACCACGACAGGAATACACAGTGCCAAGGCGCAACGACATCAAGAGCGTTCTTCTCATCGGGTCGGGACCGATCGTTATCGGTCAGGCTTGCGAGTTCGACTACTCCGGCGCGCAGGGGATCAAAGCGCTCCGCGAGGAGGGCTTTCGGGTCATCCTCGTCAATTCGAACCCGGCGACGATCATGACCGATCCCGAGCTGGCCGACCGTACCTACGTCGAGCCGCTCACCGTCGACATCGTCGAGAAGATCATCGCGCGCGAACGACCGGATGCTCTCTTGCCGACGCTGGGCGGACAGACTGCCCTCAACTTGACGGTCGAGCTGGCCAAGGCCGGCGTGCTCGAGAAGTACGGCGTGAAGTTGATCGGCGCGCAGCTCGGCGCGATCGAGAAGGCGGAGGACCGCGAGCTCTTCAAGCAGGCGATGCACAAGATCGGCCTGCACGTGCCGCTGTCCGGATACGCGCGATCGCTGGAAGAAGCGCACAGGATTCAGAAAGAGATCGCGGCGGAGTCGGGGCAGGGCTTCCCGATGATCCTGCGGCCCTCGTTCACGCTGGGGGGCTCGGGCGCGGCCATCGCTTGGAACGCCGAGGAGTTCGACGCCAAGATGCTCTGGGGCCTGCAGCAGAGCCCGCGTGGCGAGGTCCTGGTCGAACAGTCGGTGCTCGGCTGGAAAGAGTACGAGCTCGAGATCATGCGTGACCGCAACGACAACGCGGTCATCGTCTGTTCGATCGAGAACTTCGACCCGATGGGCGTGCACACCGGCGATTCGATCACGATCGCGCCGGCGATGACCCTCACGGACAAGGAATACCAGGTGATGCGCGATGCCGCGATCGCCGTCATCCGCGAGATCGGCGTCGAGACCGGCGGGTCGAACATCCAGTTCGCGGTGAACCCGAAGAACGGTCACATGATCGTCATCGAGATGAACCCGCGCGTCTCGCGCAGCTCGGCCCTGGCGTCGAAGGCGACCGGCTTTCCGATCGCCAAGATCGCGACCAAGCTGGCCATCGGCTACACGCTCGACGAGATCGCCAACGACATCACCAAAGAGACGCCGGCCTGCTTCGAGCCGACCATCGACTACGTCATCACGAAGATCCCGCGCTTCGCCTTCGAGAAGTTCCCGGGCGCGGATTCGACGCTGGGCCCGCAGATGAAGTCGGTCGGCGAGGTCATGGGCATCGGCCGGACGTTCAAGGAATCATTCGGCAAGGCGCTGCGCTCGCTGGAGATCGGCCGCTGGGGCTTCGATCTCGACAAGGTGCCACCGTTCGAGGAGCTCAAGAGCGCCATCACGTCGCCTGGGCCGGACCGGCTCTGGCAGCTGGCCGAGGCGATTCGCCAGGGACTCTCGCTCGACGAGGCCCATACGCTGACTGCGATCGATCCCTGGTTCCTCCATCACCTCAAGATGATGGTGGACGAGGAAGAATCGGTCCGCACGGCGGGTCGAGGGCTGCTCGAAGACGCGCGGGCGCTCACGAACGCCAAGCAGATCGGCATGTCGGACCGCCGGATCATGAAACTGATCGGCGCCAAGGAAGAGGAAGTCCGCCAGGCTCGCCACCGCCACGGCCTGCGCCCGGTCTACAAGCGGGTCGACACCTGCGCCGCCGAGTTCGAGGCGAAGACGCCATACCTCTACAGCACCTACGAAAACGGCAACGGCGACGACGCGCAGGCCGAGAACGAGGCGCGCCCGACCGACAAGAAGAAGATCATCATCCTCGGCGGCGGTCCCAATCGGATCGGCCAGGGGATCGAGTTCGACTACTGCTGCGTGCACGCGGTGATGGCCCTGCGCGAAGAGGGCTACGAGACCATCATGGTCAACTGCAACCCGGAGACGGTGTCGACTGACTACGACACTTCCGACCGGCTCTACTTCGAGCCGCTCACGCGCGAAGACGTGCTCGAGATCATCGAGGGCGAGAAGCCCGAAGGCGTGATCGTGCAGTTTGGCGGGCAGACGCCGCTGCGCCTGGCTGTCCCGCTGCAAGAGGCCGGCGTGAAGCTGCTCGGCACCAGCGCCGACGCGATCGACAGGGCCGAAGATCGGCAACGCTTCGGCGAGCTGGTCAACAAGCTGGGGTTGCGATCGCCTGCCTGGGGCACGGCGCATGGCTTGGCGGAAGCGCGCAAGATCGCCGACGAGATCGGCTACCCCGTGATGGTGCGCCCGTCTTACGTGCTCGGCGGCCGCGCCATGGAGATCGTGCACGACGCTTCGGGCCTCGAGCACTTCGTGAATCAGGCGTTCGAGGCCTCGCGACGCGAGAGCCTGGCGGGCGGCGGTGCCACCGGCGACGAGAGCGCCCCCATCCTGGTCGATCAGTTCCTCAAGGATGCCATCGAGGTCGACGTCGACGTCGTCGCCGACGGCCAGGACGTGGTCATCGGCGGCGTGATGGAGCACATCGAAGAGGCCGGCATCCACTCGGGCGATTCGGCCTGCGCGCTGCCCCCCTTCTCGTTGCCGGCCGCAACCATCGAGGAGATCAAGACTCAGGCGCGGGCGCTGGCCCGTGAGCTCGGCGTGCGCGGCCTGATGAACATTCAGTTCGCGGTGCCACGTGACGGCCGCGGCGTCTTCATCCTCGAGGTGAATCCACGCGCTTCGCGGACCGTGCCCTTCGTATCGAAGGTGACCGGGGTCGCGCTGGCCAAGGTCGCGGCCAAGATCGCCGTCGGCCGCACCTTGCGCGACATGGGCGTCACCGAGGTGACGCCGAGCCACGTCGCCGTGAAGGAAGCCGTCTTCCCGTTCGTGAAGTTCCCGGGCGTCGATACTTTGCTCGGGCCCGAGATGCGCTCGACGGGCGAGGTCATGGGCATCGACCGGACCTTCGACGCCGCTTTCGCCAAGAGCCAGCTGGCGGCCAGCACCAAGCTGCCGATCCCGACCGAGGGGCGAAAGCAGTCGGTCTTCATCTCGCTGCAGGATTCGGACAAGGCCGGCGGTGTCGCCGTGGCCAAGGGCCTGCTCGAGCTCGGCTTCAATGTCGTCGCCACCAACGGCACGTACGAAACCTTCAAGAAGGCGGGGCTCGCCGTCGAACGGGTGAACAAGGTCAGCGAGGGGCGCCCCCACTGCGTCGACCGCATGCTCGACGGCGAAATTCACCTGGTCATCAACACGACTCAGGGCACGGTCGCGATCAAAGACTCGTTTTCCATCCGTCGCACGGCGCTCATGCGTGGGCTGCCCTACTTCACCACCTTGTCGGGCGCACGCGCCACCGTCGGCGCCATCGGCAAGCTGAAGGCGGGCGCGCTCGAGGTCTGCTCGCTGCAGGAGTTTCAAAATGGCTGATCGCGTGCCGATGACACCACGGGGCTATCGCGCCCTGCGGGACGAGCTCAAACACATCAAGGAGTTCGACCGGCCCAAGAACGTGCAGGACATCGAGGAGGCGCGCGCCCACGGTGATCTTCGCGAGAACGCGGAGTTCTCGGCGGCCAAGGAGCGGCAGGCGTTCCTGGAAGGCCGGATGCGTGAGATCGAAGGCCTGATGGCGATGTCCGATGTCATCGATCCGTCGAAGTTGTCAGGCACGCGCGTGGTCTTCGGGGCCACGGTGAAGCTGGCGGATCTCGAGAGCGGCGACGAGACCACCTACAGCATCGTGGGAGACTACGAGGCCGACATCAGGCTCAACCGGCTTGCGATCTCGGCGCCGCTCACGCGCGCGCTGATCGGGCGGGAAGAGGGCGACACCGTTGTCCTCCGCAACGCCAAGGGTTCGCGCGAATACCAGGTCCTCGCGGTTCACTTCGAGCCGGCCGAGTAGCCCTCCACCGCCGCGCGCTGCCTGCGTCCCGACGCGTGTGGGCACCGCGATGCGTCCGTTTCCGCCAGGGCTGGGCGCCAAAAAGATCGACGCCCTGGGGAAGAACCAGCGGATGCGCCCGTTACATGGTCGAGCGCAGAGATGGGAGTCCAGCAAAGGCCCCCTTTCCCATCCCGCGGGCGAGCACCATGAGCAAACCTGTCGTCGAACCGAGTGCCGATTCCGAAATCGTCATGCAAGCTCTTGGTCCCGAGGTCTCCCCGCCCCGGCACCCTTCCATGCCGTCTCTCATTTCGACGCGGTCGACCGCGCACGCACCGTTCGGCGGGGCGCGGACACCAGCCTGGCCCGGCCTGTTCGACGGCACCGGCCCCGTTCCACACGGGGAGCTGCCGCACGAGACGCCCGCCAAGCCCCTTGATGAAGTAGCGCTTCACCGCGCTCGCAACCTGCCCGGCATCGAACTGTGGTCAATCCGCCAATCGAGCCGGATGTGGACGATTCTGCAATCGAGCTACACCTTCGGCGTGGTCGAGCGTTTCGGCGGCGAGCTGCATTGGCGAGGGCCCGAGGGAACGGCACCGTTGACCCCGACAACGACTTTGTTGGTGGAGCCCGGCGAGCTGCAGGCATCGGCGCAGATCAATGCGCCTTGTGACCTCGACCTCATCTTGGTCGCGCCCGAGACGGTGCAAAGGGAGTTCGATCGGGATCTCTCCGACGAGCAACGCACGCACAGGTTCGCGTCGCACCGTCTCGAGGACCTCGGCCTGGTCGGCCACTTTCGCCGGCTGTGGCAGGCGCTTTCGGATCCGCAAGCCAACCCGGTCG
This sequence comes from Myxococcales bacterium, assembly GCA_031398585.1. Lineage (GTDB taxonomy): Bacteria > Myxococcota_A > Polyangia > Fen-1088 > Fen-1088 > JANNNO01. The sequence goes on from JANNNO010000035.1 coordinate 7,973, forward strand.
AACAGCAATCGCTGCTGCGGACCTATCTACACGCAGTCTTCGATCGCGCCGGCTCGCGTTCGCAGCCTTCGCAGGCAACCCGTTGCGAAAAGGCGCTCGAGCAGATTCGCACCATGATCAACACGCGGCACCAGGAGCGGCTCACGCTCGATGCCTTCGCGCTGGAGACTGGGTTCTCCAAGTTCTATCTCGAGCGCAGCTTTCACGAGCGTTTCGGCCTGCCGATTCATCAATACTTGAAGAAGGTCAGGGTCTCACGGGCGCTCGACATGCTCCGCAAGGGCATCCGCCCGTCCGTCGTGTCGACCAAGGTCGGGTTTGCCGACCAGCCGCACATGACCCGTGTCTTCCGGGACGAGCTCGGCATCACGCCTCGTAAGTTCTTTACCGCGGTCAACGCTACCTGAGGGCTCAGCCGCCGAGATCCGCGGAGGCGTCGCTGACCTCGGCCGCGGGCGCGTCCGGACTGGGAGCCACCGCGTCGGGAGTCGTCGGGCCGGCTTCGCGCAGGTCGATGGCTGCATCCGCGGTGGGCACGGTCGGGATCGGGGCCGCGTCGGGCTGACCCGCATCGGGAGTCGGCGTGTTCGTGCGCGAGCCAATCTGGCGGCAAATGCCGTTGTTGCTCGAAGCCGTCAGATCACACATGAGACCGCTGCCGCAGTCGGAATCGACCTCGCACCGATCCCCTTCATCTTGCCCACAGCCGAGCGCCACGGCGCCGCAGAGGCCGGCCACCAGGAACGCCTGGCCCACGTGTCGCAATCCGCGCGAAAAAACGGTCGTGAACATGCGCGGCTGGGTTACCACGACGGGGCCGCTTCGTAAAGCTGGAGGGCGGCCGCAAAATAGGCGGCGATGCCAGGCACGTCATTGTTCACCCAGGGCGCGGGATCCCTGGGATTGAAACGCCAGAAGAGCGAAGGGGCGCGGACGTGCTGGCCGAAGCTGGCGTAGGCGGGGAAAGTCTCCAGGCAAACCGCCAGCGTGCCGAGCTCGTGATGCAGGTAATCCTCTAGCTCGCCGGTGAAGGTGTCGAAAAAGCGGCTGGCGAGCCGGGCATACCCGACCAGCGGTTGAGCGGCGGCGAAGGCTTCGCAGAGGCGCTGATAGCGCTGATACGCGGGGGCATCTGCCACGTGGGCGGGGATCAGGGTGCCCATGAAGCTATGGCCGCTGACTGCCGCCACGAAGCGCTGCTCGCGACAGAGGCGGTCGATCGCGCTGGTCTCGGGTTCCGACAGGGGATGAGGACCGACGTACGTCGCGGCGCCTGGCTGGTCAGACCCGGCGCCGGGCAATCGGAGTCGGCGGCGCCCAGTCGGCAGCGGGAAATTGCGGTTGAGGTCAACGCCACGGGCGTTGGGTCGCAGCTCGGCGATGGGACCGCGCCCAGATCGTTCCCAGACCCGTGCGTAGCCGTCGGGATTGAGGCAGGGGACCACCCAGAGCTCGGCCCTCTTGCGCAGCTCCGCCATCGGCGCCGTCATCGCCCGCTCGACCACGCCCAGCGCGACTTCGCCGGAGACGTACTCGGGTCCGTGAATGTTGGCGAGGCTGAGGAGGCGCGGCCCACCTGCGGCGCCCAGTCTCGGCAAGCGAGCGGCCAGGATGGGGCGTCCTTCCACGCTCTGGCCGATGATCTCCACGGCGCCTCCGACGCGCGCAGCCGCCGCGAGGAGACGGGTATCGCGTTGCTCGGGGGAAGCGTAGGGCGCGAGCGTGGGCGTGGGTTCCGTCATCGCCTCGGCCGAGCGTGCCACGCCAGGCCCGCCCCGCACATGACGATCGCTCAGAGACGCGGCCGAGTCGCGCGCCGACGCCAGCGCGCCGCGAGGCCAGCGATGAAGACAAAGCCGAAGGCAAAGAGGAAGGCGCTCAGCGGCGCCGAGGCCGAGGAGCCGCCGATGGCGCAACCGAACTTCGGCTGGCTGCCCTCGTCGCTGCCTGCCGGTGTGGACGAGCCCGCCTGGCCGCCGGCACCCGGCGTGGAAGGCGAGCCTGCACCCGAAGGTCCGCCCGAGCCGCCCGGCGAGGTGGCCCCTCCGCTGCCGCCGGCACCCGGATCCGGCACGCCCGCGTCGGGAGGCGGCGGCGGCTCGTTGGCCGCCATCATCATCGCGTCTTCCCGCGTGACGCAGGCGCCTTTGTAGCAGACGTTAGCGCCCGGGCAGGTCACGTTGTTGTCGACGACGCCGTCACAGTCGTCGTCGAAGAAATTGCAGATCTCGGCCCGCGGCGGATTCGGCGTGCAGGCCGCATTCATCTCGCAGCTCGAGGCTTCGCGACGACACCAGCCGACCCCACACGAGGGCCGCACGCCCTCGTCGACGCGGTTGTTGCAGTTGTCGTCCTTGAAATTGCACGCTTCTTTGATGCGCGGGTTGATCATGCGATCGGTGTCATCGCAGTCGTCCCGCAGCGACGACCAGCCGGCGCCATTGCCGCAACCGATCTTGGTCTCGGCGTTGTTGCGCGCGCCATGGCCGTCGTTGTCCATGTCCCGATAGACCGTGACGTTGTCGAGCCCCTCGTTGATCATGCCGTCGCAATCGTCGTCGTAGAGATTGCAGATCTCGGTGCCCATCGGATTGGCGTTCTTGTCGTAGTCGTTGCAGTCGCCCGACTTGAGCGCCCAGCCCGCCTTGAGCTCGCACTGCCGCTGCGGCCCCCGCAGATCGGTGAGGCCGAACCCATCGCCATCCTGATCCAGGTAGACGTTCACGCCTTCGCAGCCGAAGGAGAAGTTGAAGCGCGTGATGCCCTCGGCGTCCCCGCCGCTGCGACCGTCGCCGTTGGCAGAGACGGCTGTGAGATCGAAGTCGGCGCCGCCGGGGCCGTTGTTGGGCGCGGTCCACTTGACCTTGAAGGTCACCATGCCGCCAGCGCCGCCCTTGGGTGACCGGTGGGTAATCGAGGTCTCGCTGACCTTCATGATCCCCTCGCCCGCGATCTCGGTGAACGCGCCCTTGGTGTTCGAGGTGAAGTAAAAGCCCGCCGACGCACCCGGGATCATCAACGTCAGCGTCGTCGACCCGCCTGGCGCAATGACCGCCGGATCCGCCGTCACCTGCGGCTTGAAGTTGGTGCCCCCGCGATGACAGCCCGAGCAGGAGTCACTGGCGAAGCCGTTGGCTTTTCCATGGGCCGGTCCGGCCGCACCCCAGGCCACAATGCACAGCACAAGTGGCAAAAATAACGTCTGCTTCACCACGAACCCGAACCTATCGCAATCGGCGGGAGGCCGGGGAACTGATGCCGCACCGATCGAAGCAGGTCGCTCAAACGCACGCTGGGACATGGGAAACTCACATGTAAAAGCTGCGCCGGCGGGGCCCGGCGGGTCAGTTTTCTAGCTCAGGCGGGGGTTCGGGCAGAGGAGACGTGATTTTCTTCACCCAGGCGAGACATTCCGCTTCGTTGCCGGGACGCTCCACCGGGTTGAACAGCAGCGGCTGCGCCACCGCGGCGCCGTACTCCTCATCCGTGAGGCGCCCACGTTCGTACACCTTCCCCAGGATGCGGCGCACGTATTTGTCCCAGGGCGGAAATGGCTGCCCGTGACAGAACTGGATGTAACGGCGCTTCGGCGAGGGCAGGATCGAGGAGAAGAACGACGCTTCGAGCGGCGTGAGGTCGAATGCCGTCTTGCCGAAGTAATGCTGAGCGGCCGCTCCGATCCCGTAGATGCGCGGCCCGAATTCGATGGCGTTGAAATAGAGCTCGAGGATTCGTTCCTTGGGCAGCAGCTGCTCGATGTACCAGACTAGAAAGAGCTCCTGCAGCTTGCGCGACAGGGTCTTTTCCCGTGAGAGCAGCACGTTCTTCACCATCTGCATGGTGATCGACGAGGCGCCAAGGCGGAAACCACCGTTGGCCAGGTTCTTGCGCAAGGCGGTCTTGAACTCGGGCGACACCCAACCGCGGTGCTTGAAAAAGCCGTTGTCCTCGGTGGTCATGATCGCGCTGATGAGGTGAGGCGAGATGCGATCGTAGGGAACGAAGTTCGGGTTGTCGGGTCCCACGGAAAACGCCATGAGGTCGAGCGCGCCCGGCTGCGCGTTCTTGTCGGCCGAAGGGATCTCGACGATCTGGGTGATGGAGTCGGGTCCGGCGAGCGCGGTCACGTCGGCGGGGGCCTTGGTCACCTTGCAGCCGTCGATGCCGACCTTGCCCCCGAGCTCGAGTGCCTCGAGGTTGGTGTAGTCGATCTTGGTAAAGACGTTCGCCTCGAAGGCGCCTTCGAGCGCGAAGCCACGCAGGCGCGGCACCAGAGGGCCGGGGATGCTCTCGAGCAGCTTGTCGCAGCCGAGCTTGGGCACGCGAAACGCCAGCTCGATGAGCGGTAGCATCGGCAATTCGCTACCGTTGGCGTACTTGAACTTGCCCTCGCGCAGCTCGACCGCTCCGGACAGAATGCCGGTGAGCGCGCGCGATCGTCCGACGAGCTTGGTCAGCTCGAGGCGACGCCGCGCCGGATCCAACCGGCCGACGATGGCGAGACCGAGCGCCAGCCCGAGCACGGGTTCGGCCGAGACCGCCTCGTGGTGCAGGTTGAGCCCTGCCACCTCGAGATTGCCGGCGAAAGCGAGCTGTCCTTCGGAGATCTTGAGATCGAGAGCCGCGTCGATCGAAGTCTCCTCGGGTTTCAGGATCGTCGGCGGCAGAACGTCCTTGATGCGATCGAGGGAAAACCGAGCGGCCCTTATCGAGAGCTTGGCGGGAGGAAGCCCTGCGGCCAGCGTCGGTGCCACCTCGCCCGACGCCGTCCACAGGGTCTCTTTGGAGCCGCCGTAACTGCCTTCGATGGCGATGATGAGCGGGCGATCGCTGCCGTTGCCGGGCGCGGGACGGACAGAGCCCTTGATGCCGGTCAGGCCGAGATCGGGCAGAGGTTGCAAGTAGCCACCGGTAACCTCGAAGGTGGGCGTCGGCTGCGGTCGCAGACCGACCAGCGGAACCACCACCCGCACCTTGCCCGCGCCGAACTTCGGATCGCCCTCGCCGCCCCGCAGTTTCAGGATGCCGGCCGTGGCGGCGGCTTCGGCCACCATCTCCCGGTCGGGGGTGAGGTCGACGTTGAACCCCTCGACGATAACGGCCCCGCGCCGCACGTCACGCGCGCGAAGCTTGCCATTGCGAACCGTGACCGGTGGGATGTTCGACCGACGCGCGCCTGCGTCGCCCGTGCCGGTGCTACCGGACGGTCGGCCACGCATCCGAACGAGCAGCCCCGTGACGTTGTCGCCGGGGCCACCGCGCTCGATCTCGATGCGCGCCCCGTCGATGTGCACGGAGCCTTTTCCCCAGGCGACCGCCAACGGAACGCGCATGCGATCGAAGGTGGCGAAGGCGACCCTACCCGCCTGCCCGATCTCGACGTCGTCGAACACCACCTGGGTGAACCAGAAGCGGCTCGTCCCGACGATGATCTCCATGCCGAGCCGATCCCGGAGTTTGCTTATCGCTACCCGCCGCGCGATGGCCCCGCCCCAGAAAGGCATTGACCCGAGCAGCAGCACGACCAGCGCCCCTGCGACGACCACGCGGCGTCTCCATCGCGCGCGCACCGGCAATCTGTCGAGGAACGGCTGAAGCATCGAGGGGACGCATTGTAGCGAAGAACGTCCCGAAGACACCTACCTCGCCGCCCTACCTCGTCCTCATGCCAAGCGCGGCAATTCTGCCCATCGGCGCGATACGGCGGCGGTCATGCAAAAGGCGCCGACGGCAGGGAAAACGGCGCGGGGACGACCCCGTGCGCCGCCGGAAGTCGAATGTCCGGCGGCGCGTGTAACTACGAGGCGGGCGAGGCGACCCGCCGTGCGTAGGCGATCAGGCGGCCAGCGCGATGGCCTCGCCGTCGCCCACGAGCGCCAACAACTCGCTGGTGAGCTTGCGACGCGCGTGATGCAAGCGCGACATGACGGTGCCGATGGGGCAGGCCGCGGTGGCCGCGATCTCCTCGTAGGAATACTCCTCGAGCTCACGCAGCTGAATCGCCTCTCGATGTTGCGGCGACAGCTCGGCCATCGCCTCGGCGACGACCACCCGCAGCTCGGTCCGAATCATCGCGCGCTCGGGCGTGTCGGTGTTGGATTCTTCCGCCCGTTCCTGCCGCTCGCTCAGCTCTTCACCGCCCGCGCCGGGACGGCACGACTGCCGCCGCACGAGATCGAGGCTGCTGTTCATCACGATCCGATGAATCCAGGTGGTGAAAGCCGAACGCCCCTCGAAGCGACCGAGGTTGCGCCACGCC
>JANNNO010000382.1:0-7631 GCA_031398585.1 Myxococcales bacterium
GAAGCTCCAACCGCGTGCGTGCCTCCCCGCGCGCGCCTGCCCAAACGCAGCTGCGGATCAGCGACGATCGACCAACCCACCCGCGCCGCCGTGCCGCCGAGCGCGTTCTGCAGCTCGGACGCAAGCACCTGCTTGACGGCCTCGGCCTCCGGCGACGGACGCTGAATGGCGAAGGGTTGTCCATCTAGGATCTCGGCAAGCGGCAGCGTCCCCGGCTCGGACACGCTCCGCAGATCCGCGGCACCCACTGACTTAAGCGATGGCGAAGTGGAATGTTCAGGCACGGTTCACCCTATGACGACGTTGACGATCTTCCCCGGGACCACGATGACCTTGCGGACCGTTTTTCCTTCGAGATGTTTGGCCACGTTCGGCAGGGCCAGTGCCCTCTCGCGTACCTCCGATTCCGGTGTCTCCCGAGGTACGTCGAGGTTGCCTCTTAGCTTACCATTTACCTGCACACCCAACGTAATCACCGCATCGAGTGTGAGCGCGTCATCGTAGCTGGGCCATGCTTGTTCAATGAGGAATCCCGACCCGCCGAGCCTTTCCCAAGCCTCGTCGCCGAGATGCGGGGCGTAAGGGCCAACGAGCTTAATCAAGGTAAGTAGATCTTCGCGCGTTGCACCCTTCGCCGAAAGCTCGTTGACGTATTCCATCATCGCCGCGATCGCCGTGTTGAACTGCATGCGCTCGAGGTCGGCGGTGACTCGCTTGATGGTCTTGTGGCGCAAACGTACGTGCGGATCCTCGGCGGGGCCGGCGCTTGCCTCCTCGACCAGACGCCAGACCCGGCGCAAGAAACGCACGCACCCTTCGATCGCGCGCGGATCCCAGGGCTTCGGCAATTCGAAGTCGCCCATGAACATCTCGTAGAGGCGCAAGACGTCCGCGCCCTGATCGCGAACGACGTCGTCCGGGTTCACGCCGTTGAGCATCGACTTGGCCATCTTCTCGATCGAGACGGTCACGGGCTCGCCCGTCGCCTTGAGCTGCGCCTGCTCGCCGCGGAACTCGATCTCGGCGAACTCGTGATAGCGGCCGAGCGCGTCCTTGAACGTCTGCGCGAGCACGGTCCCCTGGTGGCGCAGCTTCTTGAACGGCTCCTTGGTCGAGACGTACCCGAGATCGAAGAGCACCTTGTGCCAGAAGCGCGCGTAAAGCAGGTGCAAGACCGCGTGCTCGGCGCCGCCGACGTAGAGGTCGACAGCCATCCATTGCTTCTCGGCCGTGGGCGACCACGCCTCGTTCGGGTTCTTGGCGTCGAGGTAGCGCAGGTAGTACCAGCAGGAGCCCGCCCACTGAGGCATGGTGTTGGTCTCGCGCTCCGCCGGCCCGCCACACTGCGGACAGGTCGTCGCGACCCAGGCCGCGATGGTCGCCAGCGGCGATTCGCCCGTACCTGACGGCGCGTAACGCTCGACCTCGGGCAAGGTGACCGGCAACGCCGATTCGGGCACCGGCACAGGGCCCCCGCACTTCTTGCAATGAACGATCGGGATCGGCTCACCCCAGTAGCGTTGGCGCGAGAAGACCCAGTCGCGCAGGCGGTAACTGATGGCCCGCTTGCCGCGTCCTTCCGCTTCGAGCTGCGCCGAAATCTTGCGCTTGGCCTCCGCGGTCGTCAGGCCATCGAGCGGTCCCGAGTTGATCGCGATGCCCGGCTCGCTGTACGCCACGCCTTCGGGCAGCGGTTTGCCGTCGGCCGGCTTGACCACAGGCTTGATCGGCAGCCCGAACTCGACGGCGAAAGCGTAGTCACGCTCGTCGTGAGCCGGCACCGCCATGATGGCGCCGGTGCCGTAGGTCGCGAGCACGTAGTCGGCGATCCAGATCGGGACCTTGTCGCCGTTGACGGGATTGATCGCGTGACCGCCCGTGAACGCGCCGGTCTTCGCCTTGGCGAGATCCGTGCGTTCGAGGTCGCTCTTCATGCGCGCCTGGTTTTGGTAGGCCGCCACGGCTGCGGCCTGCGCCGGCGTCGTCACCTTGGCGACCAGTGGGTGCTCGGGCGCCAGCACGACGTAGGTCGCGCCGAACAGCGTATCGGGCCGTGTGGTGAAGACCTTGATCTCGTCGGCGGTCGCCTTGCCGCCGGCATCTGCGGCGCTGAAGATCACCTCGGCGCCTTCGCTGCGCCCGATCCAGTTGCGCTGCATGGCCGCGGTGGATTCGGGCCAGTCGACCTCGACCAGATCCTCGAGCAGTCGGTCGGCGTACGCGGTGATGCGCAGCAACCACTGCCGCATGTCCTTGCGCTCGACCTGCGAGCCACAGCGTTCACAGCGGCCTCCCGAGACCTCCTCGTTGGCGAGGCCGGTTTTGCACGAGGGACACCAGTTGATCGGGATGGTGCCCTCGTAGGCGAGGCCCTTCTTGTAGAGCTGCAGGAAGATCCACTGGGTCCACTTCACGTAGCCGGGATCGGTCGTGTTGACCTCTCGCTCCCAGTCGTAAGCGAAGCCGACGGCGTCGATCTGGCGGCGAAAGTTCGCGACAGCCTTTTCCGTCGTGAGGCGTGGATGCACGCCGGTCTTGATCGCGTAGTTCTCCGCAGGCAGACCGAACGCGTCCCAACCCATCGGGTGCAGGACGTTGAAGCCCGCCATGCGCTTCCAGCGCGTGATGATGTCGGTGGCGGTGTAGCCCTCGCAGTGCCCGACGTGAAGCCCAGCGCCCGAAGGGTAGGGGAACATGTCGAGCGCGTAGAACTTCGGCTTTCCCGGGTCGAAGGTCGTGCGGTGCAGATTGGCGGCCTTCCAGCGCGCCTGCCATTTGGGTTCGGTTACGGCGTGATCGTACGGCATGAGCGAAGCGCGCATCTTACCCCGCCCACCGCAGGGCAGGGGCCGCGGACGTCGCGCGCGGCGCGAAGTCCCGGCGGAAAATCGCGCCGCTTTTCGGACTGGACTACGCGGGCGGCTTGGCGGACGACGATGTCGGCGTGGGAGAGGCTGGCACGCTGGGCGAGGGCGTCGTGGCGGGAGCGGCTGTCGGGTTGGGGACGTCGCCGTTGGTGGGGCTGGGGGGTTGGCCGGGCGCCAGCGGTGGCGACGAGGTCGGGGCGGGCACGGGCGTCTCGGCGGCGACGGAGCCTCTGATGGATACGGTGCCAGGGGCGGGTGCGGGTGCGGCCGGCGCGGCCGGGACCGCCGTCGCGGGCGACGTGGTGGTCGAGGCGGCGGGCGGCGTGGCCGCAACCGGTGCCGACGGCGTCGCGCCCCAGGTGAAGGTCGACTTGTAGGGCTCGTCCTTCTTGCGCTTCGAGAACTGGCTCGGCGCGGGCGGCGGCAGTGACAGCACCGTCCGGCGGGTGCGGTAGAGCTCCTCACCGAAGAGGAAGTCCGATAGGCAGACGTGATACGGCAGGTCGAAGCTCTTGGCGTCGGCGCCGAGCACGGCGGCTTCGGTGGTCACCACACGCTTGACGCCGGCCTTCTCCGACCAACGCACCTCGAGCTCGAGCGCCGAGGCCTTTTGCACCTCTTCGGGCAGGCCGCCCCAGTTGGTGGTCAACAGCTTGCGGAAGTGGTGCAGCTGAAACTCGGTGTCGAACCGCATGCGGGTACGACCACCGACCGCACGACCCTTGTCATCGCTGGAGAGATCCTGGCCGAAGACCTCGCGTGGGGGCGCGATGGTCGAATCGTGCAGGGCATCGAAGTACGACTGGAGCTCGCACATGTCGTCGAACACGACTACGCCAGGTTTGGTGGCGCTGATGTCGCGCTTTACCGTCACGCCGCATGCGGCAGTCTGAAGAGCGACCCCGCCCACCAACCAACCGAACCTGCGCATAGCCCTTACCGACATCGTGCTGCTCTCCCGATCCTTGTGCGGATCAACAAATGTGTTCAATCGCGGAAATTGACGAACTGCAGATCGAGGCCAAAGTCTTCGCGGCGCAGAAAGGCAATCGCGGCTTGCAGATCGTCTTTGTTCTTGCCGGTCACGCGTAGTTCGTCTCCCTGGATGGACGCCTGCACTTTCATCTTGCTGTCCTTGATCGCGCGCGACATTTTCTTGCCAACTTCGACTTCGATCCCTTGCTTGATTTTGATCAGCACGCGGACCGTCTGGCCCGCCGCTGACTCGGGATCGCCGACGTCGAGGCAGCGCTGCGAGACGTTGCGCTTGGCCATGCGCTCACGCAGGACCTGGATCGCGGACGTCGCGTGCGATTCGTCGGCAGTGCGCAGCAGGATCCCTTCGGGCGTGCGTTCGATGGCCGTGTTCGTGCCACGGAAGTCGTAGCGCTGCGCGAGCTCCTTCTGGGCGGTGTTGACCGCGTTGTCGAGTTCCATGAGGTCGACCTTCGAGACCACGTCGAATGACGGCATGGCCCGGGACCATCGCGAAACCCGCCCTGGAAAGGAAGGGGATCGCGCCGCTCCCGGTCACTTTCTATCGCCGGCTTTTGCGAGCGGCTAAAGGGTGACCTTGATTACGACTCCATTTGGCGAGCAATCGCGGCTAGGCGACCTGTCGCACGAGCCTCCCGCACCTCCGTTCCGCGCGACGCCGTGCAGGCTCTGTCGGCGGCAACGAGGTCAGGGGCGCTCAGCCACGCCAACCACCTGTCCGGGGCCCACGAAGGGGGCGGCCACCGGCGGCACGAGGCTAGCGGGTGGACGCTTGCGCTCTTCGATCTGGAGGATGGCTGGCCACGTGTGGGCGACAATCCATTCGAGGAATCGGAAGAAGCGCAGCTGGCCAAGCACCGGGTTCATCCAGCCCACGGTGATGCAGTAGTGCTTGTCGTGCGGGGCGGCGTGGTGGATGTCGTGGTGTGTGGGTACCAGGATCACGCCCCAACGCTGCAGGACCCGCGCGAAGCGAGGCGGATCGTCGGCATGCGCCCACTTGTGGAACTGATTGGTCCCGAAGATGAACCAGGCGATGAAGACCAGAACGCTGCAAAAGTAGAAGAAAAAGCCGGATTCTTCCGGCAGGACGACCGTCACTCCGGTCAGCATGGGAACGGCGACGAGGCAGTTGTTGCCGTTGGTCTCGATGAAGTCGTGGCGAGTGATGGCCTTCGGGTCGACGTGGTGGTCGCGGAAGGGCTTGATGAAATGCGGACCCAGGAAGGGCGCCTTGACGGTGGCGAGGGTGTCGCCGGCCCAGTGCACGAGCCCGGAGATGAAATCCGCGGCGAGTAGGCCCCCCACGGCGCAGACCAAGATCCACAAAGCGTCGACGGGGCCCTTCACCGCCGCGACGATCCTGACGCTGAGATATCCCAGCAGCCCCAGGAACACTGCGATGCTCCCGATCTCGAGCCAGCGATGGGCTCTGGAGTAGCCGTAAGACTTATGCACGGTGCGGGCTCGCAAGTTCGGCCATACTTGAAGAGGAGTTACACCCGTGGAAGTCACCCGCCACGACAGCCCTGACGAGCGAGAGGCGATGTTGCCGGCAGATTACTCTGCGCGCACGCACATTCTTACTACGTCGCTCATCGCCTCCGGGATCGCCATGGCTGCGCTTTGGACGGCGCGTCATGCGGCTCCCGTCGATTGGCTGTTGATGCCGGCCTTCTTCGTGGCCGCGAACTTCATCGAGTGGGCGGTCCACAAGAACCCTATGCACCGGCCGTTGCCGCCGAAGATCCTCTACAAGAACCATACGCTGGTCCATCACCGGGCGTTCCTTCACACCAGCATGCCGATCGGCACCGAGCGCGAGCTCGGCCTCATCATGATGCCCTGGTACACGATGATGGGCCTGTTCGTGCTCGCTTCGCCGATCGCGATCGCCGCCGCCGCATGGCGAGGCATCGGCGCCGCCGGCATCTTTTACTTGTCGGCCGCGCTCTACTTCTGCGCCTACGAAGGCATGCACGCCCTTTACCACTTGCCCGATCGCACGCTGGCGCGCATCGGCCTCGGCGGCCCGCTCTTTCAGCGCATGCGCGCCCATCACCGCCACCACCATCGCCTCAACCGTATGACCCACGTGAACTTCAACGTGACCTTCCCGTTGATGGATTGGGCCATGGGCACCAAAGAAAAGCCCACCCCCATCGAGTCCGAATCGCCCGCCACCGCCGACTCCCCCATCGAAGCGCAACAAGCCAGCGCCTAGCCGAGGAGACGAACGCGAGCCCTGGCCGCTCACGCTCGTCATCCTGTGCGCCGGTCAAACCCAGCGCGGGCCGATCTCGTCTTCGCCTCTCCCCTCGCGGGGCCCCCGCGGGGAGAGGCAGCCGACGAAGTCGGCGGTGAGGGTCCGCGCGGCCAGCACGTTCGCCGGCATGTCACCTCCTCACGGCCGCAATCCCCTGGCGTCCCCCCCCAGCCGCGTTAGGATCCCCTCACTCCCAACGTGAAGACGCCGCGCCCCACATCCGCGAAGCTCCTGGAAAAAACTCTCGCCCGCGAGCGCGGCGAGCTCACGGTCGCGGACGCCGCCACTCGTTCCGGGCTGCCGCTGCGTGAAGCCGAAGAGGGGCTGCGCTACCTCGCCGCCGAATACGGAGGCCACCTCGCCGCCACCGAGAAGGGCGAGATCCTCTATTCATTCCCGCGCGGGTTGGAAAAGCCGCCCGAGACTCGACTCGGGCGTCGTTTCCTGCGCGCCATCGGCCGCGGCGTCATGGGCGTGGGGCGCTTCATCGTGCGCGCGTGGGTGTCGATCGTGCTGGTCGGCTACGCGCTCGCGTTTCTCGCCCTCCTCATCGCCCTTGCGCTCAAGAGTGATCGCGACGAAGGCCCGGGCGACGCCATCCTGGTCGTGCTTCGGGTGGTCGCCGAAGCGCTCTACTGGACGTTCCATCCGTTCTCGCCGGTCTACATCAGCCAGGAGCCGGGCTGGATGCACCGCCGTGGCAAGCGCGGCGACAAGGTCCCGTTTTACGAGAAGGTGAACCGCTTCGTCTTTGGCCCGCGCCCGCCCGAGGTCGATCCTCGGTTGCAAGAGCGCAACGTGCTCGCTGAAATCCGCCGCCTCAAGGGGCGCCTCGCCACGTCGGACGTGATGCGCGTGACCGGCCTCGATCGCGAAGCCGCCGAGGGCTTGCTGCTGCGGCTGATGGTCGACTACAGCGGCGATCTCGAAGTCGCCGACAACGCCGCGATCGTCTACCGCTTCCCCGATCTTCGCACCACCGCTCGCGACGAGATCGCCGAGCATGCCCCACCGCCCTTCTGGACGGGCCGGACCGTTTTGCCCGAGCTGACCGGCAACACCGGCGGCACCAATGCGATCTTTGTGTTGATCAACGGTTTCAATCTTGCCGCCAGTAGTTACGCCCTGGCCAGCGGCCTGACCCTCGACCGCATCGGCGAGATGCTGGCCCGGGTCGGCGAGCGTTTCCCCGAGCCGCTCCCGCCCGCCGACGGTCTGCCCATCGTGTTCGGCGCGATCCCTTTTGCCTTCTCCGCCGCGCTCTTCGCGTTGCCTCTTGCGCGCGCGCTTCGCCGCAAGAACGAAGTGAAACGGGTGGGTCGCGAGAACGGCTGGCGCGGCGTGCTCCGCCAGGTGCTCGCCGGCCGCCGTGGCAGCGTGATCCAGACCCCCGCCGAGCTCGCTGCCGCCTGGGTTGCGACGGGAGGCCATCCCCCCAGCGAACAGGAGCTGACCGACGCCGTCAGGGCCGCGGGTGGCGAGGTCGACCTCGGCGAGGACGG
>JANNNO010000405.1:0-11315 GCA_031398585.1 Myxococcales bacterium
GGCTACGAGCTCGAGGTCCTCGACATGCAGCCCGGCGACGAGGCCGGGATCAAGAGCGTTACCCTCGGCATCATGGGTGAATGGGCCTATGGCTACCTGCGGGCGGAGGCGGGCGTGCATCGCTTGGTGCGCATCTCCCCCTACGATTCGCAGGCGCGCCGCCACACGTCGTTCGCCAGCGTCTTCATCTATCCCGACATCGACGAGACCGTGCGGGTCGACATCGACGAAAAGGATCTGCGGGTCGAGACCATGCGGTCAGGCGGCGCTGGTGGCCAGCACGTCAACAAGACGGAATCGGCCATTCGCATCACGCACGTCCCGAGCGGCATCGCCGTCCACTGCCAGTCCGAGCGTTCGCAGCACAAGAACCGTGGGACCGCGATGCGCATCCTGCGCTCCAAGTTGATGGAGCTCGAGGCGCGTCGCATGGAAGAGAAGATGGGCGGCATTCACGCGGCCAAGAAGGCCATCGAGTGGGGCAGCCAGATCCGTTCGTACGTGTTGGCTCCTTACCAGCTCGTCTCGGATCACCGAACCGGCAAGAAGATCAGCCAGGTGAACGAAGTTCTCGACGGCGATCTCGACGACTTCATGGTCGCCATGTTGCTGACCTTAGCGGGCGATCCGACGGCACAGGCCGAAGCGGCCAAGGCGAGCGCGGCTGACGATCTCGACTGACCTTGCCCATCGCTTCAACGAAAAGACGGGACCATGGCTGACGAACAAGAGTTGATCGCGGAACGAGAGCGCAAGGCGGCCGAGCTGCGGGCAGCGGGGCGCAACCCCTACGCCAACGGCTTTTCGCCAACGCACGATGCGGGCCCGATCAACACGCGCTTTGCCAAAGAGGTCGCTGCCTTCGCTGCCAACCCGCCGCCGCCGCAGGAAAAAGGGGCCGAGGTCGCGCTCCTGGCCGAGGATCGCTTCACCGTCGCGGGCCGCGTGATCGCCTTTCGCGGCTTCGGCAAGGCCGCGTTCGTCAAGCTCGCCGATCGCACCGGCGAGATTCAGGTCCACCTCAAGAAGGACAAGCTCGGCGACGAGGCCTGGGAGACCTTCCGCAGGGTCGAACGCGGCGACTTCATCGGCGCCAGCGGTCCCGCCTTCCTCACCAAGACCGGCGAGCTCACCCTGCTCGCCGAATCGTTCACCTTCCTCACCAAGGCGACCCGGCCGCTGCCCGAGAAGTGGCACGGCCTTTCCGACGTAGAGCTGCGCTACCGGCAGCGCTACGTCGATCTCATCGTCAATCCCGACGTACGCGAGGTCTTCCGCAAGCGTTCGGCGATCATCAAGACGGTGCGCCGGTTCCTCGACGACCGGGGCTACCTCGAGGTCGAAACACCGATCTTGCAGACACTGGTTGGTGGCGCGGCCGCGCGCCCGTTCCGCACGCACCACAACGCGCTCGATCTCGACATGGTCCTGCGCATCGCACCCGAGCTCTACCTCAAGCGCCTGGTGGTGGGCGGCTTCGACCGCGTCTACGAGCTGGGACGTCAATTCCGCAACGAGGGGCTGTCGCGCAAACACAACCCCGAGTTCACGATGCTCGAGTTCTACCAGGCGTACGCCACCTACGAGCACCTCATGACCCTCACCGAGGAGCTCTTCGTCGAGCTCGCCGAGGAGGTAGCGGGCGGCAAGGTGATCACCTACGAAGATCGCAAGGTCGACCTCGGCGCGCCCTGGCCGCGCATCCCGATGAAGGACGCGATCACCATGGCTTCGCGCAACGGGCAGCTGCCGCCCGGTCTCGAGCGAGCGATGCTGGATGACGACGCGGCCCTGCGCGCCTGGATCGACTCCTCCGGCGCGGGCGGCAAGAAGGACGAGCTCGGCGCGGTCCTGCGCAAGAGCGACAACCACGGCGAGCGGGTGGGGGCTCTCTTCGACTACGGCGGAGAGAACGCGCTGCCTTGGGACCGCCCGGTCTTCGTCATCGACTACCCGGCCGAGACTTCACCGCTGTCCCGCCGCAACGATGCCGACCCCGGCCGCGTCGACCGCTTCGAGCTCTTCATCGTCGGTCGCGAGCACGCCAACGCCTTTTCGGAGCTCAACGATCCGGCCGACCAGCGCGCTCGCTTTCAAAAGCAGGTCGACGCCAAGGGCCGCGGTCAAGAAGAGACCATGGACTACGACGAGGACTACTGTCGAGCGCTCGAGTATGGCCTTCCGCCCACCGCGGGCGAAGGCATCGGCATCGATCGCTTGACCATGTTGCTCACCAATCAGGCCTCGATCCGCGACGTGATCTTGTTTCCGCTCATGCGCCCGGAATGACCGCGCCATGAAGCTCGGCCCCGGGTTCGAATGGTTCGTGGCTTGGCGCCACCTGCGCGATCCGGAGCGGCAGTCGCGCCGGACGCTGGTGATGGGCCTGGCCATCGTTGCCATCGGCGTCGCCGCCCTGATCGCGGCGTTCGTGCTGGAGAAGAAGCCGGACCCGATGGCTTTCTTTCGCTCGCCGCCGCCGGCGTACCTGGAATACCTGCGCAACGGCGGGTACATGGCGCTCATCCTCGGCGGCGTCGTCACATTTCTCGGCGGCCTGCTCGCGGCCTTCACCGTCTTCACCGCGATCTCGATTTTCGGCGTCTTTCTCGGCACCGCTGCGCCCATCCTCGTGCTCTCGGTGATGTCGGGCTTCGAGGCCGACCTCAAGGGGAAGATCCGAGGCGCCAAGGCCGACATCGTCATCACCCGCAAGGGTGACCGTCCCTTCGACGACTACGTGCGCGTGCGAGAGATCCTCGCTCAGACCGCGGGGGTCGCCGCGTCCACGCCCTACATCGAGAGCGAGGTCATGCTCAATGCCTCGGGCAGCCCGGCCGGGGTTCTCCTGCGTGGCATCGATCCCGAATCGGCCGGAGGCGTGCTGGACCTCGATCGGACGCTGAAGGAGGGAAAGATCACCGATCTCGCCCACCCCGAGCGGGTACGGCGCGCCGACCCGCTGCCGGATTTTCGCGATCCGATTTCACCCTCGGAAGACGAAGGGCAACCCGAAGAGGACGGCCCTGCCGAGGCGGCCGAGGCCGCCGCCGCTGCGAAGCTGCCCCGTCGCCGCATCACCGAGCGCGCTGCGGACCAACGCGAAAGCGATAGGGTCGCCGCCCCCGCCGGACCTGCTGCGCCCGCCGCGCCCGCCGATGACGTCCGTCCCACCATCATCCTCGGTGAGGAGCTCTACAGCCGCAGCCTGCGGGTTTACGTCGGCTCCGACGTGATGGCGGTCTGTCCGCTCTGTGGCCTCGGCCCGACCGGTGCGCACCCGATCGCGCGCGGGTTCCGGGTGGCGGGGCATTTCTACAGCGGCATGTACGAATTCGATTCCAAGCTGGCCTACGTCTCGCTTGAGGCGGCGCAGCGTTTCTTGGGCATGCACGGCGAGGTCACCGGGGTCGACGTCCGCACCTTCAATCCGGAGACCGCCGGCACCGTCGCCGAAGTGATCGGAGCCGCCCTCGGTGAGGCTTACGAGGTCCGCTCGTGGGAAGAGCTGAACCGCGGCCTCTTCATGGCCCTGCGGCTCGAGAAGATCGCCATGTTCATCGTGCTCACTTTCATCGCCCTGGTGGCGTCCTTCTCGATCGTCTCGAACCTCATCATGATGGTCACCGAGAAGGGCCGCGAGGTCGCCATCCTCAAGGCGATGGGCGCGGGGGACGGCGCGATTTTGCGGGTCTTTTTCGCCGAGGGCCTCTACATCGGCCTGATCGGGCTCGCGGTCGGAGTCACCGTCGGGGTGGGGGGGTGCCGACTGATTGAACAGTTCGGTCTGCCGTTGCCGACGGACGTTTATTACATCAGCCGCCTGCCGATCGTGATGCGGGCGCACGAGATCGTGACCGTCGCCGGTCTGGCGCTGGTTCTCTGCTGCCTCGCCACGCTCTATCCCGCCGTACTCGCCTCGCGGCTAAAGCCGGTCGAAGGGCTCCGCTACGAATGACGGCGCCAGCGGGACGAGCGACAGGCTGGGAGTCACCGGCGGCATCGGGCCGTCATCCCGGCGCTGCGTTGACTTCGGGTCCCTCGGCCGCTACGTTGCGAAGCCCTATGGAGCCCCTCGTCGAAGCGCCCGCGGCCGCCCCCCGGGCGGCGATCGCCCCAGGTGGCGTGCGCCTCGAGGTCGAGCGGGTCACCAAGCTCTTCCAGCACGGCGGACGCACGATCGGTGTACTCAAAGGCATCGATCTTTCGCTCCGGTCAGGCGAGGTCGTCTCGGTCGTCGGCGCTTCGGGTGTCGGCAAGTCGACCCTGCTGCACATCCTCGGTACCCTCGACAGTCCGACGTCGGGCCGGATTCTCTTCGATGGCGTCGACGTCACGACCTTCACGCCGCAGGCGCTGGCCGATTTTCGCAATCGCCAGATTGGCTTCATCTTCCAGTTTCACCACCTGCTGCCCGAGTTCACCGCGCTCGAAAACGCGATGATGCCGGGCCTCATCGCCCGCCAGCCGCGCCGGCAGTGTGCCGAGCGGGCCGAAGCGCTGCTGGTGCGAGTCGGTCTGCGCGACCGCCTCAAACATCGCCCGGGTGAGCTTTCGGGCGGCGAGCAGCAACGCGTGGCGCTCGCGCGGGCGTTGCTCGTATCGCCCCGGCTCCTTCTCGGCGACGAGCCGACCGGCAATCTCGACACCAAGACCAGCCGCGAGATGCACGAGCTCTTCTTCGAGCTCGGTCGCGAGCTCGGCATGACGATCCTGCTCGTGACCCATAACGACGAGCTGGCTCAGAGGACCATGCGACGCATTCGCATGGTCGACGGTCTCATCGTGGAGGACGAGTGACAGGCCCGGCACGCGGCGTGGAAAGCACCCAGGGCGGTCATTGGCCGCGACTCTCATCGTCTCTCCGCGCTTGGCTACCGATCGCGATGGTGGCGCTCGGCTCGGCGACGGCTTTCGCTCAGGGGCCGGCGGGCGCCGCCGCGCCGGGAGCTCCGACCGCGGCCTCGGCTGCCGTTGGCCCCATGCCTTCGGTCGAGGTCACCAAGGTCGCCTTCCGGGGCAACCGCAAGGTCGAGGACGATGCGCTCAAGGTGAATCTGAGGACGGTCCCGGGTGCCTCGCTCACTCAGGATCTCGTGCGCGAGGACGTGCGCGCGATCTGGCGGATGGGCTTCTTCGAGGACGTGCAGGTCGAAGCGGACATGGTCCCCGGCGGCGTCTCGGTCGTCTTCGTGCTCAAGGAGAAGCCGTCGATCCACAAGATCTTCGTCTCCGGGCACGACGAGATCGGCCTCACCAAGGTCAACGAGGTGCTCGACCTCAAGAAGGAGCAGATCCTCGACCTCGGCAAGGTGAAGAAGAACATGGAGAAGATCCGCGAGGTCTATCTCCAGCGCGGCTTCTACATGGCCGACGTCACCTACGAGCTCAAGCGGGTCAACCAGAGCGAGGTCGACGTCTACTTCCGGGTTCACGAAAACTCGAAGGTCGAGGTCCGTCGGGTCAACTTCGTCGGCAACAAGGCCGCCACCGACAAGGAGCTGCGCGGGGTCATGTTCACGCAGGAGGCCGACCTTCTGTCGTTCGTCACCTCCGCCGGCACCTACCGCGAAGACGTCTTTCAGCGCGACGTTGCGATGTTGCAGGCTTACTACCTCGACCGCGGCTACGTGCACGCGAAGGTCAGCGAGCCGAAGTTCGAGCTGTCGGCGGACAAGCGGGCCCTCTACATCACGATCCCGATCGAAGAAGGCGTGCCGTATCGCCTTGGCAAGATCGAGTTTCAGGGCGATCTGCTCGAGGACAAGCAGAAGATCCTCGACCGCCTGCGGGTCCGTCCCGGCGACACCTTCAACCGATCCAAACTCGGCCAGGACATCACCGATCTCACCGAGTCGTACAAGGATCGCGGGTTCGCCTACGTCAACATCATCCCGCAGAACCCGATCGACGAGCAGAAGCGAATCGTCGACCTGATCTTCGAGATTCAGAAGGGCAGCGAGGTCAGCTTCGACCGGATCAACATCCGCGGCAACACGAAGACCCGCGACAAGGTCATTCGTCGCGAGATGCGCGTCGTCGAAGGCGACAAGTACAGCGCCTCGGGCCTCGAGCATTCCAAGACCCGGGTCACCGCGCTTGGCTTCTTCGAGCGCGTCGACATGTCGGAAAAGCGCGGCGAGTCTGACGACAAGCTCGAGGTGAACATCGAGGTCACCGAGCGGCAGACCGGTGCTTTCCAGATCGGCGCGGGGTTCTCGTCGGCCGAGAACTTCATCTTCCAGGCGCAGATCTCGCAGAACAACCTGCTTGGGCGCGGCCAATCGCTGTCGCTGCAGGCGATGTTGTCGGGGCTCCGCCAGCTGTTTCAGCTCTCGTTCATCGAGCCTTACTTCCTCGATACCCGCTGGACCTTCGGCTTCGACCTCTTCAACCAGTTCCAGTATTACCCGTCGTTTCAGCGCAAGACGCGCGGCGGCAGCCTGACCTGGGGCTACATGCTGGTGGACGATCTCCACCTCTACCTGCGCTACACGTTGCAGGACATCGACATCTCGACCAGCGGCCGTACCGCCTTCCTCTCGGGCGGACAGCGAACGCCGTTCCCGCCGGGGACGCTGGCCAACCTGCTGCGGCCGGGGCTCACCTCGTCGGTGCGCCTGTCGCTGTCGCACGACACTCGCGACAATCGTCTCTTCACCAACCGCGGCTGGTTCAACGAGGCGTCCGCCGAGTTCGCCGAGCCCGCACTGCTCTCGCAGACGCTCTACACCCGCTACGACGCCACCACGCGCTTCTTCTATCCCATCTGGGGGCCCTTCGTTCTGCGCCTCAAGGGGCAATTCGGCCTGGTTACCAGCCGAGATCCGCAGGGCGTCCCGATCTTCGAACGCTACTTCGTCGGCGGCATCTACGATGTCCGCGGCTTTCGCCCGTATAGCCTCGGGCCGCAGATTCGCGCCCCGGACCAGCAGCAGCCCGATGCGCTCCTGAATCCGCGGACCATCGGCGGCAACATGCAGGTCGTCAGCAAGGCCGAGATCGAGTTCCCGATCATCGAGAAGGTCGGCATTCGGGCCGTGCTCTTCGCAGACGCCGGCAATGCCTTCAACCTCGAGGATCAATACTGCCGGCTGCGCCCAGCCAACGCGCATATCTCCTACGATCCGTGCGTCAAATTCTCGGCGCTGAGGGATCTGAAGGCGTTGCGCACCAGCTGGGGCTTCGGTTTCCGCTGGTTCTCACCCATCGGCCCACTGCGCTTCGAATGGGGTCTGCCCTTCGACCCGCTGCCCGGCGAAGAGCCGATGATCTTCGAATTCACCATCGGCAACGATCTGTAACTTCGGCGCTCGGTCGGGCTCGACCCACCGGGGCCGCCGTGTTATCGAGAGTCGTTCTTTCAATTAAGCGAGGTTATCGATGAAGCGATTTGTGACCGCGGCGCTGTTCGTCCTGCAATTCGGCGCGACGGGGCTGCTCGCACGATCAGCCCAGGCCGAGGATTTCAAGCTCGGCTACGTCGACCTGCAACGCGCTCTGATGGAGACCGAGGAGGGCCGCAAGGCGCGCGCCGATCTCAAGAAGGTCTTCGACCTGAAGCAAAAAGAGCTCGACGAGCAGCAGACTGCGCTCAAGGCCGGTATGGAAGATCTCGACAAGAAGCGCACGCTCTTGCCCGCAGACAAGGTCCGCGAAAAAGAGACCGAGATGCAGGGCAAGCTCGAGAAGGTTCGGCAGACCTATCTGCGGCACCAGAACGAGCTGCAGGCCAAGGAGCAGGAAGCGACCGGCAAGATCTTCGAGCGCATGCAGCGGATCATCAACAAGATCGCCGGCTCGGAGAACTTCA
Organism: Myxococcales bacterium; assembly: GCA_031398585.1. Lineage (GTDB taxonomy): Bacteria > Myxococcota_A > Polyangia > Fen-1088 > Fen-1088 > JANNNO01. Next base: position 7,814 of record JANNNO010000405.1, read on the forward strand.
CGATGATCTTCGACCGCGTGCAGTCGGGCCTCATCTTCGCCAAACCCCACCTCGATCTCACCAACGAGGTCATCCGCCGCTACAACGCGGGCGAGGGCAAGGACGGCGGCGGGGCTCCTGCAAAGGCACCCGCAGCTCCTGCCGCCAAGAAGTGATTCGCGTCGCTCGATCGACGTGACGGTAAGGGCGCCATGGGAATGAACATCCGCGAGATCGAGGCGCTGCTGCCTCATCGCTATCCGTTCCTCCTCATCGATCACGTCGACGAGATCGACGACGACAAGATCGTCGCGCGCAAGCTGGTCTCGCGCAACGAGCCCCATTTCGAAGGACACTTTCCCGGACACCCGGTCATGCCGGGCGTTCTCATCGTCGAAGCGATGGCCCAGGCCGGAGCGATCTTCGCGGGGCGCCTCACCAAGTTCGATCCCGCCAAGCAGGTCATCTACTTCATGGGGATCGACGGCGTGAAGTTCCGCCGGCCGGTCACCCCAGGCGATGTCCTGCGCATCGAGGTCGTCCCTCTGCGACGGGGCGGCGCCGTCTGGAAGATGCGCGGCGAAGCCAAGGTCGGTGACACGGTGGTCTGCGAGGCCGAGTTCCTCGCCAGCATCCAGAGCCGACCGGCGGATCCCGTCGCGTCCAGCTAGCGCGAACCGGGAACGCGTGGGCGGCCAGACCGTGAGCCGAGCAGCCTGCGCAGGGGCGACGCCAGGGGACCGCCGCTGGCCCCGCGTGCCGCGGTCCGGGATTCTCTTTCTATCGCTGCTGGTTGGCGGGGTGGGGGCTTCGGCGTGCAAGTCACGACCGCGGTTGACCAGGGGCGACGCCGCGGTCCTCGTCACGCCTGCCGTGCCGGAGCCATCGCCCAACGCGCTGGCTGAGCAGGAGCCCAACGGCGAGCAAGGCCGCCCCAATTCGATCGCGTGGGGCGAAGCCCCCGTGCTGGAGGTGAGCGCCGCCCTGCCGGAAGGTGACGACGAGGATCGCTTCCTCCTGCGCATTCCTGGAGGCGCTCCTCTTGGCGCCGACGCCGCGCCGGCCACGGCCACGCAGCAGCTCGCTCTGGAGGTAAGCGCTCCGGCGCCGACCTCTTTGGTGGTGAAGACGCCCGTCGGCCTGTCGTCGTTTGCGAGTGCGGGCGCAGCAGGCGTCATTCACGGGCCCGCCAACCTCGCCGTCGCGCCCGGCAGCGAGCTCACCCTCGTGGTCAGGCGAACCGGCCCCCCCGCCACCGATCCTGGCTATCGGGTGCGGGCGAGCCTTTCGACCATCGGTGCAGGAGACGAGCGCGAGCCGAATCACGAGGTCGCCCAGGCGCACCTTCTATCGCCCGCGCATACGGCTCCCGAGGTGGCGGGGTTTCTCGACACCGCCAAGGACGTCGATGTCTTTCAGGTGCCGCTCGGTCCTGCCAGCGCGGCCACCGTGATCGCGATCGAGCTCGAGCCGCCGCCTGAGGTTGCGGTCTCCGTCACGGCACTCGACGGCGCTTCGATGAAGGTCGGGGCAGCGAGAGGCAAGAAGGGCGCGCGCGTGCTGTTGCGGCAGCTCTCGCCCGAACGTCTCGGGGCAGGTCCCACCGGAGTGCCTCCGGCTTTCTTCGTCGTCGTCAGGAGCGAAGGCGGCTCCGACCGCACGCGCCGCTACTTGATGCGTGTACGCGCCGACGATGCGCCCCCGAGTGAGCGAGAGCCGAACGACGACCTCAATACCCCGAGTCCGGCCGAGGCCGGCGAGACGCTCGGCTACCTCGGCGGATCCGATGTCGACATCTTCAGAGCCGACGGGCGCGCGGGCCACGCCCTGCAGGTCGAGCTCTTGCCGCCGAAGAGCGGCGATCTCGTGCTCGAGACGATGGCGCCAGGTCAAGCCGGGTTCACGCGGACCGATGGCGGCCGTCGCGGTCAGCCTGAGCGCCTAACGGTGACGCCCGCGACCGATGGTCCTGTGCTCATTCGCATCAGCGCCAAGCGCGTCAGCGAGGGCGGCGAACAACCTTACCGCCTGCGGCTAGGGCAACCGACCACCGACACGAGCAGCCCCTGACGGCGTGTCGAGCGTCAGAGCGGGTGCGACGAAAGATCCCGTGAAGCCTCCCTGGCTCTCCGGCATCTCATAAGCGACAATCAGTGTGCGGCAGCCCGAACTTTCGATCGCTTTTTGCTTCATCAAAAAGTACGGGGTGCCGATGTACGAGATGGTGCTTGCATGTTGCCCCTGCACTTGACTCTTGGGCAACGATATTGCAAGCCATTAGAGAAGGGGGTCGCCGCCAATGCTCGAGCCCTGGATCATTGAGCAGATCCGCCGCCGCGAAGAAGAAGAACGCCGGCGACGGGAGGAGCGTCCCTTTCTCGAGCTGCCTCTGGCAAACGAGAACTGGACGCCACCTCGTAAGGAGTCCGATGAACGAGACAAACGCGACGAGCCCAAGCGCGGCGTCGTGATCATCGGAATGTAGAGAGCCGAGAGCCGATACCAACAACCAGATCGCGACATCGCGATAGCTGCTGGCCACGCGCAGGTGCAAAACACCGGCGACGTGGCCTTTTTTTTCGCCGAACGAACCCGCCCCTCGGGGGAGCAAACACGGGGTTTTTTGGGGGATCTCGAGCCTGGAGCCATCATGGGCCATGGTCTCTCTCCCAATCGGCGTTGGCCCTGGGGCTGCCGCGTCTGCTCTGGCGGGTCCCGAGATGCCCGGAACCTCGATTGCAGGGATCCCTTGGCCGGGCAGAACGCCCACTCCTGAGCGCGAGCCGCTCTCGTTGCCGTTTCTTGGTCGCAGCGACGCTCTGGCGGCGCTCGACGGAGCCCTTGACCGCGCCCTGCAGCTCGGTGCTCCGCAGTTCGTCACGGTCTTCGGCGCGGCCGGTCTGGGCAAGACGCGCCTGTGCGAACGCTGGGTCGAGACGCCCCGCGAGGGCTGTCGCTTCGTCACTGTCCCGGCGCCGCGGCCGGGATTGCGCCCGGAACCTTTCGGATGGCTCGGGGCCATTTTGCGCTGCCGCCTGGGGGTGAGCGAGGCCGTTACCGCCGAGGAGATGCTGTTTCAGTTTCGGTCCGAGCTGAGAAACGTGTTCGGCGATCGCCGCGTGGCGGAGGTCGCGGGACTGCTCGGCCGCTGTCTCGGGCTCAGCTTGCCCGAGGGGCCCTTGGCGCAGGTGCTGGCGTCGCGCCCGGACCAGGAGTCAGAGCTGGCCCGGGCGGCCCTCGCGAGGTTTCTGGAGGCCGATGCCGCCAAGAAGCCGCTGGTCCTGCTGCTGGATGACGTGCACCTCGCTGACGACGAGACCCTGGCTGCCCTCGAGAGTTTGGCCGGGGAGCTCGGGCCGGTGCCCTTCATGCTCGTGGCGACGGCAGCGCCGGACCTCGTGGTGCAAAGGCCGGGTTGGGGACGGGGAGCCGGCTTTCACACCCGCATCGATCTGCGACGGCTGTCGCTGGCCGAGGTCGACGCCACCTTGCGCGCGGCCCTTGGTGCCGAGGCGATCGATCC
>JANNNO010000410.1:0-5573 GCA_031398585.1 Myxococcales bacterium
ACCTCGCCGCCCACCTGGGTGATGTCGCCCGCCCCCAACGTCAACAGCAGATCCCCCGGCCTCACGACTGCGAGCAACGCCTCGACGAGAGCCGCCCGCGCCGCCCACTGCACCTTCCTGCCCGCCGGGAAGGTCGCCAGCAAGCGCTCCATGCCATAGCCAGGGATCGCCGCCTCGCCCGCCCCATAGATGTCCGTCAACACCACCTCGTCCGCCGCGGCCAGCGAGGGCGCGAACTCGGCCAGCAGGTCCTTGGTCCGCGAATGCCGGTGCGGTTGAAAGGCGGCGACGATCCGACGGCCATACAGCTTGGCCGCCGCCAGGGTCGCCGCGATCTCGGTCGGGTGATGACCATAGTCGTCGATCACCAGCACCCCCGCGGCCTCCCCTCTTATCGTGAACCTGCGGTCCACCCCGGCCAGCGCCGCCATCGCTTCCTTGTAGTCGTCGAACGACACGCCGAAGAAGTCGGCCACCGCCAGCGCCGCCAACGCATTCTGCGCGTAGTGCACCCCCGGCATCCGGATGTGCACCTCGCCGAGAGCCTTGCCCCTCACGTTCGCCCGGAACGTCGTTCCCTGCGGCGTCGCACTCACGATTTCGCCGCGGTATTCGCCCGCGCCAAGGCCATACGTCACATGGCGCTTGAGCAGGTCAGGCGCCAGCGCGGCGGCCGCGGGGTCATCGGCGCAGATCACGATCTGGCCGTAGAACGGCACCTTGTTGGCGAAATCGAGGAACGCCGTGCGCAGCGCCGCCAAGGTGCCGTAGTGGTCCATGTGCTCGCGATCGATGTTGGTGATCACCGCCATCATCGGCGCCAGGTGGCGAAAGGATCCGTCAGACTCGTCGGCCTCGGCGACCAGCACGTCACCTTGGCCGAGGCGCGCATTCGACCCCAGCGCCTTGGCGGTGCCGCCGATGACGACCGTGGGATCGAGGCCCGCCTGGGCGAAGACCGCCGCCACCATCGACGTCGTGCTGGTCTTGCCGTGCGAGCCTGCGATGGCCACGCCGTCCTTGACCCGCATGAGCTCGCCCAGCATCTCGGCACGTGGGATGACGGGGATCCCGCGCGCGCGTGCCGCCGCGACCTCCGGGTTGCGCGCGTCGACCGCGCTCGAAGTCACGACGACGTCGGCGTCGGCGACGTTTTCCGCCCTGTGTCCGACCGCGACCCGTCCACCCAGCGTCACCAGCCGGCGCGTGATGTCGGTCTCCTTCAGATCCGATCCCGAGACCGGATAGCCAAGGTTGAGCAAGACCTCGGCGATGCCGGACATGCCCACGCCCCCGATCCCGACGAAATGGATGGCGACGTCGCGCTTGCGAAACATGGGGCGCGCAGACTAGCGCAGTCCCATCACCAGCGAGCGTCGACGGGGCGAAAATCGAGCTGCAGCTCGCGCTCGGCGCCGAACCGACCGAGCAGGCCATGCATCGCCCGCGGCCCGGGCGGGGTGAATGCGCCAAGCGCCTCGTCCGATCCGAGGGATCGAAGCGCGGCCGATCGAAGGGACGCGGATCGATAAGGACGCGTACCAGGCGGCCAGCCGCGCGGCAGATCGGTCAGCAGCGTGGCCGGCATGCCCCACGCCAGGCCCAGCAGCCGCGGCCCCGGCCAGCAGTCGGTGCCGTGTGGCGCGAAAAGATCGAAGGGCCGCCACCCCGGCACGTCGTAGCCGTCGTCGGCGCCGAAGTTACCGAGGTCGCCGTCGCCGTCGCCGAAGTCGCCATGGTCGACGTGCACCAGCTCCGGGACCCCCAGCTCGAGCGGCGAGGGTTGCATCGTTCGGCTTCGCCACGCCACCAGCCAACCGACCGTGCCCCAGTAGAGCAGCGCGAGCAGCGCCAGCGCCAGCCCGCCAAAGGGGCCCCGCCAGAGCGGATTTGGTGACCTCCCCCTGCCCCGTTCTCGCTGCGACCCCGACTCCGGCACCATGGGACAAGGGTACCGCCGCCAGGGGCCTTTGCAACGGTCTTGGGGTCCCCGTCCTGGCCACCCTGCCATTGCACCCGGCGTGCATCGCCCCGCGGCAGGCAGGCAGCGAAGCGCCCGGCGACAAGCCGCGCGCTCCCACGCCCCATCACTCAGGAGGTAGCCGGATCTCTTGCGTGTTCTCGTCGGCGCGCGCGGCGGCACGCAGGTAGACCTTGGCGATCTCGCTCTCGTCGAGCACGCCGATGATTTTGCCCTCGGCATCGACCACGGGCAGCGCGCGCAGGCGGCTGTCGACCATACGTTCGGCGGCGGTCCGCAGATCGTCTTCGGGTCGCAAGGTGATGGCGGGCAACATCACGTCGGACGCGATCGTCCAGCCAGCGTCGGTCCGTTCTTCCGAGAGCAACCGCAACGCACTCTGGGTGACGACGCCGGTCAACTTGCCATCGGCGGAAAGCACCGGCACGAGGTCGAACTGCGCGTGCTCCCGCGTCTGCTGCAACATCTCGGGCGCGCTGGTGTGGGGCTGGAACGTGATGGAGGGGGCACCATTGGCCATCAGCTCGCGCACCCGTACGTCTCTGAGAACGTCGCGCACCAGAGCGTCCCGAAACGCGGGCGAATCCCGCTGCGTCGGCACCTGCGCTTCGTAGAGCGTGCGGGTGCGAAGCGCGACACACGACACTCCCAGCGCCAGCATCAGCGGCACCAGCAGGTCGTAGCTTCCCGCCATCTCGCAGACCAACACCAGGGCCGACAGCGGCACGTGCGCGATGCCTCCATAAAAGGCGCCCATGCCTACGAGGGCAAAGGCGCCGGGATCGATACGCGGATCCTGAAGCAGCAGCTGCGCGGCCCGACCGAAAGCACCACCGATCAACGCGCCCATCGCCAGCGACGGAGCGAAGTCCCCCGCGCTGCCTCCCGATCCAATGGTCAGCGAGGACGCCACCATCTTGGCCAGAGCGAGTCCCGCCAGCAGCTGAACCGCAAGCCACCCCTCGGGCATCCACGCCGATCCCGTGATCGCGACCTGCGCGGCTCCGTAACCGCCACCGAAAATGCCGAAGCCCTTTCCCGTAGTCCCGACGAGGCTACCGACACCGAGCACGATCGGCGTCGCCAACAACCCGAGCGCGAGGCCACCATACGCCGGCCGCACCCATTCGGGCCCCGGCAGGCGCGGGCCCCATTTGCGAATCAGCTTGAGAAACGACAGAAATCCGAAGGCCAACGCCGAGACGACGAGCGCCAGCAAGATGTAGAGCGGCAGGTGCGCGGGCACGAACGGATAGCGCGCCCCGTGGGCCAAAAGCGTGCTTTCGCCGAAGATCGAGATGACGACCGAATACGACACGACGCTGGCCAGGACCGACGGCACGAGGGCGTCAGATTCGAAGCCGTCGCGATAGAGCACCTCGACCGCAAGCAGCGCCGCCCCGAGTGGGGTGCGAAAGACCGCCGAGATGCCGCCCGCCACGCCTGCGACGAGCAAGATGCGACGTTCGCGCGCACCCACCGCCAGCACGCGTCCCACGAGAGAGCCGAGCGTGCCGCCGATGAGCATGGTCGGCCCCTCACGTCCGCCGGCGCCGCCCGTGGCCAACGTTGCGATGGAAGCCGCGGTTTTGGCAAAGAGCAGCCGCGGTGACAGCGGCGTGCCTTGATGAAAAGCGCGGATCATGACGTCGCCGCCGCCTCCCCGCGCTTCGGGAGTTCGTCGCGTGATGAAGCCGCAGGCGAGGCCGCCGAGCGCGGGCAGGATCAGCAACATCCAGGGCCGGAACGTCCGCGGCGTCGGATCGGCAGCGAAGGTCTCGCCCGATGCGCGCAGGAGCTCGTAGCCTGCGGGTCGTTCCAGAAGCAGGCTTTGCGCGTGCTCGAGGAGGCCGAAAAAGGCCGCCCCCGCCAGCCCACAGACAAGGCCGATCACCGCCGCCTGCAGCAGCGTTCGCCCGACGAAGCGCAGATCGAGGGGCGCCGCGTCCGCGAAGAGGGCCGGCAAGATGGCGCGGTTGCGCTCCATCCACCAGGCAAACATGCGCGTTAGCTGTTGCCGCACGCGGGCCTCATAGACTGACCAGCAGCTCGATCATGTCGCCCGGCGCGGGCAAGCTGAAGCTCTTGCGCACGACGCGCGTGACCGGCGTGCCCGCGGTCGCCGCGTCCTGGGTGCCGTAGACCGGCAGGCGGATCTCGTAGTCGCCCGGCGGCACGGGCCTGGGCTCGACGCACTCGATCCCATCGAGCGAGCTTTTGCGCCAGACCACCGCCGACCAGACGATGGGATGCGTTTCACCCGGCGAGAGGCGCCCCATCGATTCGGATGGACACGGCCCTCCCACCGGGCAGCTACCGCGCAGCTCACACGCGCAGCCGTTGCCGACCCGCGCGGTGAGATCGTCCTTGAAGTCCTTGGCACAGCTGCCAATGGCGAACTCGGTGGTGCACAGGTCGCGATAGAAAACCGTCGTGTCGGTCGGATTGCTGACCTTGAACGTGACGGTGTAGGGCGGCCGCGCCGACGGACTGGGACCGCGACAGGACTCCGGCACGGGAACGAAGGTGCCGTCGGGCAGCGGCAGGAGCGAATCGGGTGGGACGACCGGCAGCTCGCCCGACCCGGGCTTGTCGCCGGTCGGGATGCAGGCGGACAGCGCGACGAGAAGAAACGCAGCAGCGGTTGGTCGCTGGGCGCTTCGGCGTCCTCGCGTCGCATCCCTTGGGCTTGTCCCGTGCAACTCGGTCTTCATCCGTATAACTTTCCGCCTTCTTTGGGCGCCGGTTCTAGTTTCTTGCGCCCATTGAGGTCACTGGACAGCAAAAAAGGTGCAGACGTTTCGTGAGACCAACCGTACTTCTCTGGGATATCGACGGAACCCTCATCAGCGGCGGCGGCGCCGGCAGGCGCGCCATCGAACAGGCCTTCCAACGGCGCTTCGGACGATCCGACGTGTTCGGCTTTCCCTTCGACGGCATGACCGACCCGGTGATTCTGCGGCAGGGGCTTGCCGCGTTCGGCCTCACTGCCGACGAGGTCGAGCGAGAACTCGAACCCACTCTTCAGATCTACCTCGATGTGCTGGCCGAGGTCTGCAGTGGTGCGAAATCTTTTCGGATACACGCCGGCATCGAGGCCGCTCTGGCGCTGGTCTCGGGACGAGATCGAGTCGCGGTGGGCCTCGGCACCGGCAACGTGGAGCCGGGCGCGCGCCTCAAGCTCGACGCCGTCGGCCTCAACCAGCATTTCGCCTTCGGTGGGTACGGCAGCGATCACGCTGACCGACCGCGCTTGATCGAGGTCGGCGCTGATCGGGGTGCCGCGCGGCTGGGCCTGCCTCGTGCGGCGTGCCGTGTGGTCGTGATCGGCGACACGCCCCGCGACATCAGCGCGGCGCAAGCGATCGGTGCCGAGAGCATCGCGGTCGCGACAGGTTCTTTCTCGGTGGAGGCGCTCACCGCCGCCGGGGCGACCTGGGCGCTTCCCGGCCTCGACCACCCCGATGCCGCGCAGGCATTGTTGGGGGACGAATCCGCGGCAAGCCTGTGAAACGAAAGCGGAAAGGAAAGCGGGACTTGACCTGGTTGGCGGCGCGGACGACCGTGAAGGCGTGCAGGGTCGAGTGCAGGC
>JANNNO010000412.1:0-10661 GCA_031398585.1 Myxococcales bacterium
TTCTTGCCGCCGCCGCCGCTTCCCTTCATCGGGCGCGCGACCCCGAAGTTCGGCCGCGATCCGCTGCCGCTGCCCATCCCGTTGCGCTTACCGAAAGCACTCATTGCGTCCCGACCCCGATCATCATCGATGAATAGGGGATGGTGAATAAGCGGAAAACTTTTAGACCCCCTTTCACGCGACTCCGCAGAGCCAGATCGTCGTCACGAAAGCCGAGGTGGAAGGCATCGAGGGCGCGATCACCGAACTGACGGGTGACCAGCGCCCGGACACTGCCCTTGGTCCCGCTGCGACGAACCCACAACGAGATGGTCATCTTGCGTTCGAGGCGCTCGACCGCTTCGACCTTGGGACACTCGAGCCAACCGCCCCCCGGCAGCGTGATGGCCCCGCCGAGACGCCCCTCGCCCCAGGCCGTGGCGGCGTCGAGCTGGCGAAGGTGACAATCGTTGCCGTTGCCGCTCCAGTCCCGCACGGTGACGTTGCCCGGGCTCTCGTCGAAGCGCCAGTACGCAACCAACCCGTTTGCCAGCGAGAGATTCCCGGTCGTGGCGGTGGTCGAGGTGAGGTCGGCGACGCGGCCCGAACGTGCGGTCCACTCGGGAGGCAGAACAGCTTCACGATTGAGAGTGGCTGACCGCGAGGGAGCGATGGAATCTGCGTGGGTGGCAGAAAGGCCAGCGGTCGTCCGGTCCGAGGCCGCTTCCGACGACCTGACCGAGCCGATGGCTGCAGATAGACTCAAGCCGCCGACCACGAAGGAGCCGGCGACGGGAAGAAAGGCCTTCCAGACCGAGGGCCGCGGCACGAATCGCGGCCCGGCTTCCACGCCAGGCACGAGCCCCTCGGAGCCCGTGGGAAGCGACAGCCAGGGGGCAAGCGCCCGCACCCGATCGGTGGCGCGCCGCTTGGCCGCAGGATTCACCGCAGCCACGTCCGGGGTGCCTCGCTCGTCACCGATGACGGGACCAGCGATCTCCCCATCTTCGCGAATCGAGAGGCCAGCGCGCAGGAGCAGCGGCCGAAGCCGCGCCTTGGTGACCGACACGGCGATCAGTTGCTTCCAACTCTTGGCGAACGCCTTGCGCGCGGCTCGCAGCCGCGTATGTGCGGTTGGGACGGGGATACCGAGCCATTCCGCGATTTCGCGAACGCTCGTACCGTCGACGTCGTGGGCGACGATCAGGAAACGGTGTTTCTCGGGCAGCGACCCCAGGACACGCCTCACGAGCGAGCGAGCCTTGTCGGTCTGCAAGCGCTCTTCGGGATCGGGAGTCTCGTCCTCACGATCGACGAACCCAATGGGCACTTCCCTGCCGACGCGCTGCCGGTGGTTGTAGGCGACACGAAAGGCGATGCCGGCTAACCAGGGGCGCATCGGTCGCGTCCGGTCGAACTGCGACCAGCGTCGCCACATCACCAGGAAAACCTCCTGGACCAGATCCTCGGCATCGGACTCGGAAATGCCGTGGCGGCGCAGGGCATTGTGGACGAAGTCGAACTCGTCCTCGAAGACGCCGACGCACGTCACGAAATCGACGGCGAGCTCGGCGGGGCTGGCTGAGACGGGCTGCGACAAAGTCATCGGCCTCGAGACGTTGACCGTACCACCGAAAAAGCAGCCAAGCCTTCACACGGCACGGCACTTGGGCCGCCCTGAGCGACAGATTGCAGAAAGCACTTCAACAGAATTGTCCTCGTTCGATCAATTGGCGGTTCCCGGCAGATCCATTTGAATTTCGCACTGGGCTGGCGGCTTGACGGCCGGCGCTGACACGGCTATCTCGGCGACTCATGATCACGCGCTGCCTAGGCCGGCGTCCTCGCAGATCCCGGTCCAGCCGCGATAGGTCGCGGTCCAGCAGCGCTGTCGGCTGGTGCGTGGTGGTCTCCGGGTGCTGGCTGTTGGCGATATCGACGGCCTCCTGGGCGGCTGCCCCCACGGTCGTCCCGAATGGTGACGACCTGCTGCTTCGGTCGGGCAGCACGACGCTGGCCCGTTGGCCTGTTACGACGGCGGTTTCGGAGCGGGGACCGGTCCGCACAGAGGTAGTGGCGGCGGAGGGGCAGGACGTGTTGCTGGTTCGCCTCGCCAGAAAACAAAAAGTCGGTCGCCCCTCCCCCGCCGCCAGAGCGGTAGAAGAAGTCTGGATTGCGACGCCGCCCTACAGCGCGGCGCAGCCGGCTTGGCACGGGACGATTGGCCCCCAGGACGCCGACGGCGAGATCGAAAGGCGCCTGGAGATCACCGCGGAAGGGATTCGCCTCTTCGAGGTGGCGCCTCGAATCTCTCGCTGCGATGGCCAGACGGCCCGCATCGGCGCGCGACGGCTCGACGTCGCCAGTGGCCGCTTCGTTCCCGAGCCGCCGCCGAGCAGCCCAGGTACCGCGCTCAGCGCCCGTCTGGCTGCGCGTTCACCTGCGCGTCCCCGCATCGGGTTTCCCTTTCAGTCCTCGACGATGCCGCCTGCCGATGCGACCGCTCTCGAAGCGCGGCAGCTGGTCGCGCCGCTGGCCCTGTCGGACGGCGATCTCGAGTCGGTCTGGCGCGAACGAGGGGACGGAGAGCCAGCCGGCGTGCTCACGGCCCGCGCGTCGGGTGGCGGCTTTGCCATCACACGCATCGAGCTGGTACCAGGCGACGTGCGTTCCGAAGCGCTGTTTCGTGCGAGCGCACGGGTCAAGTCGTTTGCGCTCGTGCTGGGGCCCTCCGCCGCTGAACGTTTCGACGTCACACTCCCTGTGCTGCCCGCCACAGCGGCGGCGGCGCGGGCGTATCCCCTCGTCGTCGAGCTACCTCGGCCGATCCCGTCGGCTTGTCTCTCGATCATTCCCAGGGAGCTCGTACCGGGGAAAGAGAGGAACGGGGTCGCCTGGTCCGAAATCGCGATTTTCACTGATCTCGACGGCGCACAAGGCCCCACCAGGCTCGTTGCTGAGCTGGAGCAGCCGGGGTGCGAGGGTCGGGTGGAAGACGTCGCGGCATTGGGTCCCCGCGTGTTGGTCCCGCTGGCCGAAGCGCTCTCCAAGGGCGGCGGCCCGACCACGACTTCGTGCCGCCTCGAGGCGATGGCACGAATCACGGAACGTTCGCCGCCCAACGCCGAGGCGAGTGTGCGCCTGGCCAAGCACCTGTCAGCTTGGTTCGCCGCCGATGCGATGGCGAGTGACGACGAGCAGCGACTGGGGCGCGTCTTGGCCCGGCTGACGCCATCCCCGACGGCTGCATTGGCAACGATCGTTGCAGACGCAGCGGTATCGACACGGGCTCGCCTCCGAGGGGCGCGAGCGCTGGCGGCTCTGCCGGGGCCCCAAGCTGAACGTGCGCTGGTCGAACAGGTCGGGCATGGGGACGCGGAGCTGCGGACGGAGCTTCGGCGCCTCGTGGTCACACGGGCTGGCATCGACGGCGTGGCTCCTCTGCTCGAGGCGTTGGCGGCAACACCGGCCGGAGGCGACGCGCGCCGGGCCGATCTGGCGTTCGCCATCGGCGCGGCAGTGGCTCAACGGGCGAAAAACGACCGTGGGAATCAGGATCCTGGGAACCAGGATCGTGAGAACCAGGAACGGGCGCGGGCTGCCGCAGCCCTCGTCGCGCTGGTGGAAGACAAAGACAACGAATTTCGCGTGCGGGCGCGGGCGGTCGAGGCGCTAGGTGGCGTCGGTGAGCCCGGCCTATCTTCCCTCCTGAAAGTCCTCGAGCACGAAGAGCCGCCACTGCGCCTGCTGGCGGCTCTAGCCCTGGTGTCGGGCTCGATGCCAGTCGCTCGCGTCGTCGCGCCCTTACGCCGGGCCCTCGCTGACTCCGATCCCGCGGTGCGGGAAGCGGCAGTGTTGGCGCTGGCGAAAGTGCGCGACAACGAGGCGACAGCACTGATCGTAGCGGGCGCCAAACAGGAGCCGTGGCCGCGGGTGCGGCGGGCCGAGATCGAAGCCCTGGGCCAACTCTGCGGAGCGGCAGCCGGGGATCTGCTCCTCCGGGCGGCGGAACGCGATGTCACCGACCTGCGGCGGTTGGCGCTGGCGGGCCTGCTCCGGTGCCGGGATCCGCGGCTCCCTGACCTGCTGATCAAGCTGCTTGGGGACGAATCGCAGCCGCCAACCGTGCGGAGCCAGGCCGCGACATTGGCCGCCCGAATCGGCGACAGACGTCTAGCACCCGCACTGGCGGAGATTCTGCCCCGGCTGGTCGAACAGTCGAATGCCGATCTCGCGCTCGAGGAGACGGCCATCACCACCCTGTCGGCACTGGCCCGCCTGGGCGGTCCTTCGCTGGAGGATGGGGCCTTGCTCGTGTCGGCGGATTCTCGCCCGCAGCTGCGACGGGCAGGCATGACCGCGCTTGGCCAGGCTTGCGAGGGCGAGCGCGCGCGAGCGACTCTGCGAGGCGCAGTCAAGGACAGCGATGAAAGCGTCGCGACGGCGGCACGCGCGTCCTTGCGCCGTTGTGAACGGGGCGCGACGGGCTCGCCGCCGGCGCCCATGCCATCATCTTCGAGGAATCTGCCATGAGCGACAGCGACACTCCTTCCCCACCACGTCCGCGTGACCTTCTGCTGCGCGGGATCCTGCCCGAACGTGGCATCCGCGTCGTGGCTGCGGTCACGACCGCACTGTCCCGCGAGGCGACCCGACGTCACGGCGCCATCGGCGTGGCCGCGGCGGTCCTGGGCCGGGCCGCCACCGCCGGCGCGCTGCTGGCGACACTCACCAAAGATCGCGAGCGCCTCACGGCCGAGCTCAACGGAGGCGGTCCCATCGGTAAGGTGATCATCGACGCCAGCGCGAACGGAGACGTACGGGTGACGGCGCGAAACGCCGCTATCGCCATCCCTGCCCTGCCCCGCAGCCACGTCCCGCTGGCTCCGGTCATCGGCAGCGAAGGGTTCGTGCGGGTGGCCCGCGACCTCGGCCTGCGCGAAACGGTCAATGGACAGACCACACTCGCCGGCGGCGAGCTCGACACTGATCTCGAACACTACCTCACGGTGAGTGAGCAGGTGCCAAGTCTCCTGGCGTGCGAAGCGCTCTTGGGCGCGCAGCTCGACGTCGAGATCTCGGCCGGCGTTTTGTTTCAGACACTGCCAGGTAGCGAGGCGCTTCCGTGGCTCGACGAGCTCCGCGAGCGTCTCCGCGGGGGCCAGCTGACCCGTCTGCTTTCGGCGTCGCTCGACGAGGGCCAACCGCCTCTCGATCCAACCGCCGTGGTAGAGGCCATTCTTGGGGACGCGGCGGATGAGTGGCTTCCGCTCGACGAGCGAACGCTGCGATTCTTTTGTCCCTGCTCTCACGAGCGAGCGGTGGCAACCTTGACGCTTCTGTCGCTCGAGGACCTCGCCGAGATGGTCGCCGAAGGCCGTGGCGCCGAGGTCACCTGCGAGTTCTGTCGGGCCGAACACAAGATCACGCCCACGGAACTCGAGCGTGTACGCACCACGGCCCGCGCCACCCGCCCATCCTGAGCGGGCGGCAGCAGCTGGTTGAGCCTTCAGGCTCGACCAGCTCCCGGGGAGGCTCTCAGCGAGGCAGCGAGGCCAGCGCTTCTTTCAGCGCGGCGTTCTTGGGATCGGCTTCGAGACCGCGCTCGAAGAGATTGCGCGCCTTGGGGCCTTCATTGGCCTCGAGGTGCAGGCGTCCAAGCGCGAGGTAGACCTCGGCCTTGGTGATGCCCGCCGTCTTCTCGTCGAAGGTCTGCAGCAAGAGCGCACGGAAGTAGCGACGCGCCTTCTCAGCGTCTTTCTGCTTGAGCGCGAGCTTGCCGAGCGACGCCACCACCGCGGCCTGCGTCGGATCCAGCTGATAGGCGGCCTCGAAGCGCGTGAGCGCCCCTGCCAGGTTGCCTTTGCCTTCGGCGATGCCGCCAAGGGCGCGTTGGACCCGGGCGAGAGCCTTGTTCTGCTTGGCCTTCGCCAGCCGCTCGGCAAGCCCGGTCAGCAGCGATTCTGCCTCGTCGACTTTTCCTGCCGCGAGCAATGCCGACGCGAGATCCTCCTGGACCTGGACGTCGTTCGGGCTCGCATTCGCCAGCTCCGTGAGTGCCACAACCGCACGATTGGGTTCCCAGACCGGTCCCCGATAGAGCCCAGCGATCTCGACCAGCAGCGCCTTGCGCTGATCCGCTGGCGCGGACAGGGCGCGGATCTCGAGCAGCGCCACGAGGCGGGCCGGATCGTTGCCCTTGCGAGCCCGCTCCTCGGCCGCCTTCAGAGCGCCGGCGTGGCCGGGCTCAGCCTCGAGAGCCGCGCGCAGCGATGCTTCGATGGCGTCGTCCGATCCGCCTTCTGCCTCGAGCACCCGGCTGCGACGGAAGTGGACCTCCGCCTTTTCGCTCTGGCTGCTGGCCAGGCTCGCGGCCTTTTCCAGCAGCTGCCCGGCCTCTTTCAGCCGACCGCTGCGCTCGTAGATACCGGACAAGGCGAGCAAGGCGGCCCCGTGCTGAGGATGCTCCTCGATCACTTTTTCGATCGACTCGCGCGCGCTCTCCTCGTCGTTGAGACGGTTGCCCCAGACGTCCGACACGGCAAGCCGCGCCTTGAGCGCCTCTTCACCAGTGGTGGCAGAGGCCCTCCGCTCATGCAGCTCGATGAGGTCGTACCAACGCTCGCCGTCGCTCAGCAGCCGGTTGAGCCGTTGATACGCAGCATCGGATCCGGGCTCCATCTCGAGAATCTGGTGCAGGTAGCTCACCGCCCGGTCGGCGTCGTGCAGCTTCTCTTCGGCATTGCCTGCCAGAGCGACCAGAGTTTCGACCTTTTCGGCCCCTTCGACCACGGAGAGGCGGCGCAACAGCACCTCCTCGAGCGCAGCGAAGTCGCCGCGCTGACCTTCGATCGCAGCCAGGGCGTCGAGCGCGCGGCGGTCCGACGGCGAGACGTCCAGCACTTCCTTGAAGGCAGCGGCGGCCCCTTCCGAATCGTCGAGAGCCCCCCGGCGGAGCTCACCAATGCGATAGAAAAGCGTCGCCCGCTCGGTCGCTGCATCGGCGTAGCGTGCCCGGTCCTCGAGAACCGCGACCAGCTCGCGGTGGTTGCCCTGCTGCTCGTAGAGCCGACCGAGCTCGCTCAGGGCTTCGCTGTCGCTCTCGTCAGCTTCGCGCACCGAACGCCAGGCCGCGACCGCAGCGTCCAGCTGATCGCGCCGCTCGTGAATGCGCGCCGCTTCGCCAAAGAATCGACGGCGCCGCTCGGTGTCCATCTCGACCGCGCCCCGCTGCTCGAGGATCTTGGCGAGTGACTCGCCCTCCTCTTGCCGGCGGTAAAGGCCGTCGAGCGCTTCGAGCGCCCGCGTGTTCTCTGGCTCCTCGTCGAGCACGCGCCGATAGAGCCGCTCGGCCGCCGCGTCGGACTCCGAGGTCTTGCTCAACATGTGCAGGTCGGCTGCGCGTAGCGCGAGTTCGGCGAGAGACGTCCCGGCCAGACCGGCGAGGGCGTCCTCCATGAGGCGCGCGCCAGCGGCTCCCTGCCCCGATGCCAGTGCCACGCGTTCGATGGTCTGCGCGGTGTCGGGCGCAGATGGATCTTCCTTGAGCGATTTGCCGAGCGCGCTGAGCGCCCGCGCCTTGTCGCCGAGCTGCTCCTCGGCGACGGTCGCAACCCGGCGCCACCAGATCGCTCGCTCGACGCCAGCGTCCTCGAGCATCACCCGCGTCTCGTAGAGCGAAGCAAGCTCGGCGTGGTCGCCCCTCACCTCGGCCAGCGGTTCGAGAATGTCGACGATGTCCCGTCGGAGATCTTCATCGCCGAGCAGGCTGCGCAGGGATCCGAGCGCCTTGGCATGAGCAGGCTCGCGTTCGAGAGCGTCGCGGAAGGCCCGCACCGCTCCTTCTCGGTCTTCCAGCTTGGTCAACCGCAGCTCGCCGAGCGCCGCCAGAAAACCGGCTTGCTCTGCTGACGCCGTGGCGACATCGGACTCGCGCTCCAGCACCTCTTCGAGCTCCCGATGCCGGGCCAGCCGGCCGAGCAGGACCTCGAGCCGGGCCAGTGCCGCTGACTCTTGCCCAGGGACGTCGCAGAGACGCCTCAGAAACTCGATCGCCTTTTCCGGATTGCCGAGCTTCTCTTCGTAGAGCGAAGCCAGCCGCCAGGAGAGCGCCTCTTCCAGCGCTGAATCGAGGTTGTCGTGGAGCCGAGCTTCGAAGACCTCGGCCAAACGTTTGGGCTCGCCGTTGACCTCTGCCAGACGTTCGAGCGCCTCGCGTGGGGCCGCCTCGCCGGGATCCTCGGCGAAGGCCGCGGCCCACGCGTCGAATGCGCGTCGCGTATCGCTGCCCGAGGTCTCGTGAATGCGCGCGATCTCGGTCAAGATCTCGAGCCGCACACCCGCCGTTTCCTCGGCGCCGAGGCGCAGCTCGAGCAGGTCGACGAGCTGGGTCCACTCTTTGCCAGCGCGCAGAACGGGTTCCAACGCCGCCACCGCAGGCAGCCGGTAAGACTCGCCTCTCGCGATCGCCCACAGAGCGCTGCGGGCTCCGTCGTGACCGGGCGCACGGGCGAGGATGTCGCGGTAACGAGCAACCGCCCCCCCCTGGTCGTCCAGCTCCTTTTCCACCAGCTGGGCCGCTCGGTAGGCCAGAGCCTCGCGGTCGGGCCCCGCCGCCGCCGTCGATCGCTGATCCAGCACCTCGAGCAGCTCGAAATGCTGCCCTTCGCGGGTGAAGATTCGATCCAGCATGCCGAGTGCGTCGGCGTCGCCGGGATGCGCGTCGAGCACCGCGCGCAGCTGGCTGGCGGCTTCGTCGGGTTCGGCGAGCTTCTCCTCGTAGACTCGCGCCGAGAGGAACCGCAGGTAGCGCAGCGATTGCGGATCGCGGGACAGCTCGATCTTGCGCTGGTAGACCTCGACCAGCTCGGTCCAGTTGCCACCGGCGACGTAGAGCCGCGCCAGGGCGTCGAGGGCTTCCTCGTCCGAGTCGTCGACGTCGAGCACGGCGCGCCACGATTCGACAGCCTTTTCGCTGTTGCGAAGCGCGTCCTCGAAGAGCACCGCCATGCGCTTGGTGAGGGTCTTGCGGCGGTCGGCATCACTGACGATCTCGAGGTGCTGCTCGAGCGTCTCGGCCAGCTCGCTCGGCCGGCCCGCCTGTCCCAGCAGCCGCTCGAGCGCCAGGAAGGCATCCTCGTTGTCCGACCGCGCTTCGATCGCAGAGCGCCAGGCATCGATGGCGCCGGCGATGTCGCCAAGCCGTGTCTCGCGCAGCCCCGCGATCATCGACCAGAGATTGCCGGCGAGTACCGGGTCATCGGCCCGGTCGGTCCCCTCGCGAAGGATGTCGACGTACTGCTGATGCAGCCGCCCACCGCCCGCCAGTGCCTCGAGCGCCGACAAGTTGTCGGCGTTGTTGACGTCCTCGAGCCAGGCGCGACCGCGAGCGCCCAGCGCCTTGTCGGCGCGCCCGAGGCGGTCCTCGAGTGCGGCCACTTCGACCAGCACGGTGGCGCGCCTATCCGGATCGTCGATGCCTTCGAGCGAGACCTCGAGGACGTCGGCGAGCTTGCGCCACTCCTGTGTGCGCCGGAAATGCGGTTCCAGGATCTCGGCCACTCGGGCGCGCTGATCCCGATCACCGAGCAGCCGCTCGAGCGCGGTCAACGCGCCGGCGTGTCGGGGCATCCGCCCCAAAATCTCGCCGTAACGTTCGACCGCCGCACCGACCTCGTCGAGCCGCTGCTCTTCGAGCTCCGCCAATCGGTAGGCGATTCCGTTGAGATCGCCGCCGTTTTCGGTAACCCGCTCGAGGGTCCAGAGCAGGTGCTCGCGCAGATCGCCCCAGCGAGAATCCGCCCGCAAGATCGATTCGAGATCGGTCGCCGCCCGTGCGTCGGTCGGATCGATGTCGAGCAGAGATCGCAGCGTGCTGGCGGCGCGCGCCCGATCGCCGACGTTGTCGGCGGAAAGCGCCGCGCTTCGCCGCAGGGTCGGAATCCGATCCATCGGCGAAGGCAGGTGTGCGGCATGCTCCTCGAGCAGATCGCGCAGCTCGTCCCAGGCCTCCCAGCGCTCGAGCGCCTGCTCGTACAGCCTGACCGCCTTGGCGTCCCCCGGCTGCGCCTCGACGTAACGCCGGTAGTAGCGCCGAGCCATGTCCCGATCGCCCAGCCGCTCGTCGGCGACGGTGGCTGCGAGCTTGACCAGGTCGAGCACCTCGTCGCTGTTCGACGTCTCCTCATCGAGGGTACGCGCGAACCAACCCGCGACGTCGCGCCACTTTTCGAGCTTGGGAGCCAGCCGCAGGAGTTGCTCCTGCGCCGATCGCTCGAGGGGCGTCTCGCGGAAGAGGCGGCCGTACCACCGTAAGGCCGCCTCGAGATCTTCGATCTGCTCCTCGTAGACGCGGGCGATGCGCTGGGTGAGCGCGAGCCGACGTTCGGAGTCTTCGCTCCGCTCGAGCCGAAGCTCGTCGATCGCGACCAGCTCCGTCCAGGCGTTGCGACGGACGTAGACCGGCTCGAGTAGGTCGGCGGCCTGGACCTGCGCATCGGGATCGCCGATCAGCTGTTCCAGGCGCGCAATTGCCGGCGCGTGGTCGTGATCCAGCTTCAACGCCGCACCGAGGTGGTGTAGCGCCTGTTCCCGCTCACCGAGCTCGGTGAGGTAAGTCTCGGCCAGGCGCTGATGCAGGTCGACCGCGTCGCGGCTGGGCAGCCCGCGCGAAAGCTGTCGAT